>NZ_JBYQCG010000228.1:18805-36040 GCF_057837105.1 Burkholderia sp. APQ4-4ca
TCGCCGGCTTCGCGGTGATCAGGCAGAACGGCTTGATCAGCGCCTGTTCGTCGTCCGACAGCGCGAGGCCGCGCACGGCCTTGCCCTGGTCGAGCTGCGCGCGCACCTTTTCGAGCACCGCGACGAGCTTCGCCGCCTCCTTGTCGTTGCCCGACTTCGCCGCCTTCGAATAGCGCGTGAGCGCCTTCTCGATGGTGCCGAGATCGGCGAGCGCGAGTTCGGTGTTGATCACTTCGATGTCGTCGATCGGGCTGACCTTGCCGGCGACGTGAATGACGTTGTCGTCCTCGAAGCAGCGCACGACGTGCGTGATCGCGTCGGTTTCGCGGATGTTCGCGAGGAACTGATTGCCGAGGCCTTCACCCTTGCTCGCGCCCGCGACGAGGCCGGCGATGTCGACGAACTCGACGACGGCCGGCACGACGCGCTCGGGCTTGACGATCTCTGAGAGCGCTTTCAGACGCGTATCCGGCACTTCGACGATGCCGACGTTCGGCTCGATCGTGCAGAACGGGTAGTTCTCGGCGGCGATGCCGGCCTTGGTCAGCGCATTGAACAGGGTGGACTTGCCGACGTTGGGCAAGCCGACGATGCCGCATTTGAGACTCATGGAATCCTTCGGACGGGTGAGGCGGCGCGGCCGGACAGGGCACGGCGGCGCGGGAAAAAAGGGCGGCCGGCGCGGGGAGCGCGGCGGGCCGACGGTCAAAGACGCTATTGTACCGTGCCGGCGCCCGGATTCCGGGCCTGCCGCCGAACGGCCGATGCGGCGGGCCGCCGCGCGGGCGCACCGGCCTGCGATTCTGCTGATTTCCCGCAAAGTCCGGCCGCGTAAGGGTTTGGCCCCGCGGCTATAATGCCCGCCATGACTGCCCACCACTCCTTCGACGTCGCCGTGGTCGGCGGCGGGCTCGTCGGCAAGACGGCCGCGCTTGCGCTGACCCAGTCCGGCTACCAGACCGCCTTGCTCGCCCAGCCGGCCACGCCGCGCCCCGCGGATCTCGCGTTCGACACGCGTGTCTACGCGCTGTCGTCCAGTTCGCAGGCGTTGCTCGAGCGGCTGCGGGTCTGGCAGGCGCTCGACCACGGCCGGCTCGCGCCGGTCTATGACATGCGCGTGTATGGCGATGCACATGCCGAACTGCATTTTTCCGCCTACCAGGCGTCCGTGCCGCAGCTCGCCTGGATCGCCGAATCGTCGCTGGTCGAGGCGTCGCTCGACGCCGCGCTGCGGTTCCAGCCGAACCTCACGTGGTTCGACGCGCGTGCGCAGGGCTTCGACGTGCGCGACGACGCGGCCGTGCTCACGCTGTCGTCGGGGCAAGTGCTCGAGGCCGATCTCGTCGTCGGCGCCGATGGCGCGCATTCGTGGGTGCGCTCCCAAATGGGGGCCAGGGTGGAGCGGCGCGACTACCGGCAGACGGGCGTCGTCGCGAACTTCAAGGCGTCGCTGCCGCACCGCGAGACGGCGTACCAGTGGTTCCACGAAGGCGAGATCGTCGCGCTGCTGCCGCTGCCGGACGGCCACGTGTCGCTGGTATGGTCCGCGCACACCGCACATGCGGACGAGCTGCTCGCGCTCGATCCGGCGCAGCTCGCGGCCGAGGTCGAGCGCGTGTCGCACGGTCAGGTCGGCACGCTCGAATGCGTGACGCCGGCCGCCGGTTTCCCGCTGGCGCTGCAGACGGTCGACAAGCTGATTGCGCCGCGCGTCGCGCTCGTCGGCGATGCCGCGCACCTGATCCACCCGCTCGCCGGGCAGGGGATGAACCTCGGTCTGCGCGACGTCGCCGCGCTCGTCGACGCGATCGCGGGCAAGGAAAGCTTCCGCAATCTCGGCGATCCGGTATTGCTGCGCCGCTACGAGCGTTCGCGCCGCGAGGACATCCGCGCGCTGATGGTCGCCACCGACGGCCTGCAGCGGCTGTTCGCGGTGCCGGGCTCGCTCGCGAAGGCGGTGCGCAATGCGGGCATGGCGTTCGTCGGCGCGCAGCCGCTCGTGAAGCGCTGGCTCGTGTCGGCCGCGCTCGGCTGATCGAACCTTCCGCCACCGCGCGGGTCGGAGACGGTTCCGTTACGGCGTACACTGTGGCGTGCACTCCGATTGAGCTGAAGGAAGATTTCGATGAAAAAAACGATCCGCATCGCGTCGCTGGCGCTGGCCGTCACGATGGCGACGCTTGGCTGCACCGCGCAGGCCGACCAGACCACCGACAAGCTGAAGGCCACGCTGCAAGCCCGTCTCGGCAGCGACGCGCCGATCAAGAGCGTGTCGAAATCGCCGGTTGCAGGTCTTTACGAAGTAAACCTCGGCACGCAGATCATCTATAGCGACGCGGCGGGCGACTACGTGCTGCTCGGCGATCTCGTCGACACCAAGACGCACAAGAACCTGACCGACGCCCGCCTGTCCGAAATCAACAAGATCGATTTCGCGAGCCTGCCGTTCGCCAATGCGATCAAGGTCGTCAAGGGCAACGGCGCCCGCAAGATCGCGGTGTTCTCCGATCCGAACTGCCCGTACTGCAAGAAGCTCGAGACGACGCTGCAGTCGATCGACAACGTGACCGTCTACACGTTCCTCTACCCGGTGCTGTCGCCGGATTCGACCGTGAAGTCGAAGGCGATCTGGTGCGCGACCGACCGCGCGAAGACGTGGGAAAGCTGGATGCTCGACCACCGCGCGCCGTCCGGTGCCGGCACCTGCGACACCACCGCCCTCGACAAGAACCTCGCGCTCGGCCGCGGGATGAACGTCACCGGCACGCCGACGATCTTCTTGCCGGACGGCCGTCGCCTGCCGGGCGCGGTATCGGCCGACCAGCTCAACCAGGCGCTCGCCTCGAGCAAGTAACCGACTGCACGCCGGGCGCATGGCCCGGCCAGCGAGGGGCGCCCGCATGATCTGCCGGCGCCTCTCTTCGTTTTCGCCGCCGTATTCGACCGACCGATTGCCACGATGACCCAGCCGATCCGCTATTCGATTGTCCCGAAAGATGTTGCCGCGCACCTGTTCGAAGTGACGGTGACGGTTGCCGATCCCGATCCCGAAGGCCAGCGTTTCTCGCTGCCGGTATGGATTCCGGGCAGCTATCTCGTGCGCGAGTTCGCGCGCAACATCGTGACGCTCCATGCGTTCAACGACGCGGGCCGCAAGGTGCGCATCGCGAAGACCGACAAGCACACGTGGCAGGCAGCGCCCGTCAGCGGCGCGCTGACGCTGCGCTACGACGTCTATGCGTGGGACCTGTCGGTGCGCTCCGCGTATCTCGACGATTCGGGCGGCTTCTTCAACGCGACGGCCGTGTTCCTGAGCGTCGCGGGCCGCGAGCAGGCACCGTGCGAAGTCGACATCGCGAAACCGGCCGGTCCGGCGTTCCGCACGTGGCGCGTCGGCACTGCGCTGCCCGAAGCGCGCGGCACGAAACGCTACGGTTTCGGCGCGTATCGCGCGGCGAACTACGACGAGCTGTCCGACCATCCGGTGACGATCGGCGAATTCGCGCTGGCGACGTTCGACGCGCACGGCGTGCCTCACGACATCGTGATCGCCGGGCGCGTGACGCAGCTCGACCTGGAGCGGTTGCGTACCGACCTGAAGCGGGTGTGCGAAGCGCAGATCGCGCTGTTCGAGCCGAAGTCGAGGAAGGCGCCGATGGATCGCTACGTGTTCATGACGCTCGCGGTCAGCGACGGCTACGGCGGCCTCGAGCATCGTGCGTCGACCGCGCTGATCTGCAACCGGACCGACCTGCCGGTGAAGGGGCGCCCGGAAACGACGGAAGGCTATCGCACGTATCTCGGCCTGTGCAGCCACGAGTATTTCCACACGTGGAACGTGAAGCGCATCAAGCCGGCGGCGTTCGTGCCGTACGACCTCGCGCGCGAGAACTACACGTCGCTGCTGTGGCTGTTCGAGGGCTTCACGTCGTATTACGACGACCTGATGCTGGTCCGCAGCGGGCTGATGTCGCAGGACGAATATTTCGCGGCGCTCGGCCGCACCATCGGCGGCGTGCTACGCGGCACGGGGCGGCTCAAGCAGAGCGTCGCGGAAAGCTCGTTCGACGCTTGGATCAAGTACTACCGCCAGGACGAGAACGCGACCAACGCGATCGTCAGCTATTACACGAAGGGCTCGCTCGTCGCGCTCGCGTTCGATCTGGCGATCCGCGCGCAGACGCGCAACCGCAAGTCGCTCGACGACGTGATGCGCCTGCTGTGGCAACGCTACGGCCGCGATTTCTATCGGGGCGGCAAGCAGGCGGGCGTGGAAGAAAACGAGGTCGAGGCGCTGATCGAGGAGGCAACGGGCGTTGCGCTCGGCCGCCTGTTCGCCGACGCCGTGCACGGCACGCGCGACCTGCCGCTCGCCGAACTGCTCGCGCCGTTCGGCGTGACGCTGGCCCCCGACGTCGCGATCGGCGCGGCCGCGAAGCCGACGATCAGCGCGCGCCTGCGCGGCGGCGCGGACTGCACGTTGGCGGCGGTCTACGAAGGCGGCGCCGCGCATCGCGCGGGGTTGTCGGCCGGCGACACGCTGATCGCGGTGGACGGGCTGCGCGTGACCGGCACGAACCTCGACGCGCTGCTCGCGCGCTATCGGCCGGGCGACAAGGTCGAGGTTCATGCGTTCCGCCGCGACGAGCTGCGCACCGCGAAACTGAAGCTGGACGGCCCGGACGTCACGCGCTACCGGCTGACGGCGGCCGCGAAGCCGGCCGCGGCCACGAAGGCCCGCGAAGCCTGGCTGAACGGGTAATCGTACGGAAGCGGGTATCGGGGCGCGATCAACAATTGTTCTGCTGCTGCAACAATCCGTCGCCCTGAACCCGCTTTTTCGCGGTCATGTGGCCACGCACAATGGCGTCACTCGCGCTACCGAAGCGCAACCCCACCCGGAGCCTGACATGACGACCATTCTGCAAATCAATTCCGCCGCGCGTTCGCAAGGTGCGCAATCCACGCTGCTGGCCAATGAACTGACGGCAAAGCTGCAACAATCGAACCCCGGCGCGAACGTCGTGGTTCGCGACCTGCTCGCCGAGGCGCTGCCGCACCTCGACGAATCGGTGCTCGGCGCGTTCTTCACGCCGGCCGACAAGCGCACCGCGGAACAGAATGCGATCGTCGCGAAGAGCGATGCGCTGATCGCCGAGCTGCAAGCCGCTGACATCATCGTGATCGGCGCGCCGATGTACAACTTCGGCGTCTCGTCGCAACTGAAGGCGTACTTCGACTGGATCGCGCGCGCAGGCGTCACGTTCCGCTACACCGAGAACGGTCCGGAAGGCCTGATCAAGGGCAAGAAGGTGTACGTCGTGACGGCCCGCGGCGGCAAGTACCTGGGTACGCCGAACGACAGCCAGACCCCGTACCTGCGCACGTTCCTCGGCTTCATCGGCCTGACCGACGTGAGCTTCATCCACGCGGAAGGCCTGAACCTCGGCCCGGACGCGCAGAGCGCCGCGCTCGCCGGCGCACGCGAAGCGATCGCCGCCGCGTAACGCGTCAGGTCGAGGCGGGGTGCGATGCACCCGCTGCGTCGCCCGATAAAAAACGCCGCGCCCCGACAGGGACGCGGCGTTTTTGCATTCGGCCGGCGGGCGAACCCGCCGCAACCGAGGCCGTTACGCGAGCGTTTCGGCCACGTCCGGCAGGCGCCAGTCGATCGGTTCGCGGCCGGCATCGACCAGATAATCGTTCGCGAGCGCGAAATGGCGGCAGCCCAGGAAGCCGCGGTGCGCGGACAGCGGCGACGGATGCGGCGCCTCGAGCACGCAATGCGCGTTCGCGTCGAACAGTGCGCGCTTGGCCTGCGCATGCGCGCCCCACAGCATGAATACGAGGCCGCGATGACGGCCGGCAAGCTCGCGGATCAGCGTGTCCGTGCACTGCTCCCAGCCGCGCTTCGCATGGCTCGCGGCCGCGCCGCGCTCGACCGTCAGCACGGTGTTGAGCAGCAGCACGCCCTGGCGCGCCCACGTGTCGAGGCAGCCGTGACGCGGCGTGTCGTGACCGAAGTTCGCGGCGATTTCCTTGAAGATGTTGCGCAGCGACGGCGGCGTGCGCACGGCCGGCGGCACCGAGAACGCGAGGCCGTGCGCCTGCGGCGTGCCGCGATCGTCGCCGTGGTACGGATCCTGGCCGAGGATCACGACCTTCACGTCGTCGGGATGCGTCAGGCGCAGCGCGCGGAACACGTCGGTCGGGTAGACCGTCTTGCCGGCCGCACGCTCGTCGTCGACGAAGCGGCACAGCGGCGCGTACGCGTCGCTGTCGGTGAACGGTTTCAGCACGTCGCGCCAGACGGCCGGCAGTGCGTCGAATTGCGCGGCGAGATGCGGTACGTCGGCGGCAACGGGTTGCGCGGCCGCGGCGGCCGCGGCTGGCTCGGGCACGGGCTCGCGCGCCGGTGCGGCGGTTTTCTTCGCGGGTTTGCGCCGGGCCGTCGCCGGCTCGGCAGCCGGGGACGGAATATCGGCCGGTGCCGTTTCCGGCACGGGATCGTCGAACAGCGACGCCTGTTGCGGCGCGCGGGAAGTCTTGCGGGTTGCCATGCGTGATGCGTGTTTATTGCGCGCGCAGCCGGTAGCCGCGCTGCGCCTTGCTGATGTTTTCGGGAACGAGGCCCGGCAGCGCCTGCTGCAGTTCGGCGGCGAGCGTCGCGAGCGCCGTTTCCGGGCCGTCGATCAGTTCGAGTTCGATTTCGCTGATCGGTTCGCGGCGCGTCTCGTGTTCCGCCTGGACGACGATCTCGCCGAGATCCACCGCGGCCTCGACGGTTGCGCCGCCGATTGCGACGCGCCACAGCGTACGCGAAAAGTCCGTGCGGAACAGCGCATGCAGCGCGTCGGCCGCGTCATTGAGCGCGGCCGCGGCTTCCGGCACGTCGCAGGCCGCGACGAGCGCGTCGATTTCGAGCGCGTCGCCCGCGACCGGCAGTTCCCATTCGTGGCGGCTATGCAGTCCGCCTTCCGCGCTGCCGACCGTCTTGAACGTCTGCAGCCAGCCGTCCGGCGTGCGGCGCACGCGCACCGCGCTCTTCGAACGCGCGAGCGCGAGATCGGGCGTGTCGTAATAGACGTTCGCGAGCGTGATCGCGTGACCGGGTTCGCCGGTCAGCGTCTCGAAGAAGCGGCGCGCCGCGTCGGCCTGGCCGGCCGGCAGCGCGAGCTTGATTTCCTGTTCGATCGCCATCAGAAGAACATCCGTGCGAGTTCCTCGCCCGGCTGGTCGGCGCGCATGAACGCCTCGCCGACGAGGAACGTGTTCACGTTCGCCGCGCGCATCGTGTCGACGTCGGTGCGCGACAGGATGCCCGATTCCGTCACGACGATGCGGTCCGCCGGAATCATGTCGAGCATGTCGAGCGTGGTCTGGATCGACGTCTCGAACGTGCGCAGGTTGCGGTTGTTGATGCCGAGCAGCGGCGTCTTCAGCGTCAATGCCTGTTCCAGTTCGTGGCGGTCGTGCACTTCGACCAGCACCGCGAGGCCGAGCGAGTGCGCATAGGCTTCGAGATCCTGCATCAGCGGCGTGTCGAGCGCGGCCGCGATCAGCAGGATCGCGTCGGCGCCCATCGCGCGGGCTTCGACGATCTGGTACGCATCGACGATGAAGTCCTTGCGCAGCACCGGCAGCGTGCAGGCCGCGCGCGCTTCCTCGAGGTAGCGGACGCCGCCCTGGAAGAACTGCTCGTCGGTCAGCACCGACAGGCACGCGGCGCCGTGCGCCGCATACGAGCGCGCGATGTCGGCCGGCACGAAATGCTCGCGCAGCACGCCTTTCGACGGGCTTGCTTTCTTGATTTCGGCGATGACCGCAGCGTTGCCGGCCGCGTGCTTCGCGCGCAGCGCGCCGACGAAGTCGCGCAGGTCGCGCGCGGAGGCCTCGAGTTTCAGTGCCTCGAGCGGCGTGCTGCGCAGGGCCGCCGCGATTTCTTCGCGCTTGACGGCGATGATTCGGTCGAGAATGTCGCTCATAGGGGTTCCTGCTGGATTCGTGAGAGGGTCAGCGCTTGAACTGCTGCGTGAAGCGCACGAGTTCGTCGACTTTCGCGCGGGCCTTGCCGCTCGCGATCGCTTCGCGGGCGAGCTGGATGCCGTCCGCGATCGACTCGGCGATATTGGCCGCGTAGAGCGCGGTGCCCGCGTTCAGCGTGACGATCTCGCGCGCGACGCCCGGTTGGTTGTCCAGCGCGCCGAGCAGCATCGTGCGCGATTCGTCCGCATTTTCCACCTTCAGCGTGCGGTTCGACACCATCTGCAGGCCGAAGTCCTCCGGATGGATTTCGTATTCGTGCACCTTCCCGTCGCGCAATTCGCCGACGAGCGTCGCGGCGCCGAGCGACACCTCGTCCATCCCGTCCTTGCCGTACACGACGAGCACGTGCTGCGCGCCAAGACGCTGCATCACGCGCACCTGGATGCCGACGAGGTCGGGGTGGAACACGCCCATCAGCTGGTTCGGCGCGCCGGCCGGATTGGTCAGCGGGCCGAGGATGTTGAAGATCGTGCGCACGCCGAGCTCGCGGCGCACGGCCGCGATGTTCTTCATCGCCGGGTGATGGTTCGGCGCGAACATGAAGCCCATGCCCGTCTCGGCGATCGATGCGGCGACCTGGTCCGACTGCAGGTCGATGTTCACGCCGAGCGCCTCGAGCACATCGGCGCTGCCGGACTTGCTCGATACGCCGCGGTTGCCGTGCTTCGCGACCTTCGCGCCCGCGGCCGCCGTGACGAACATCGATGCGGTCGAGATGTTGAACGTGTGCGAGCCGTCGCCGCCGGTGCCGACGATGTCGACGAAATTCGAGTTGTCCTGCACCTCGACGTGGTTCGCGAATTCGCGCATCACGGTCGCGGCGGCGGCGATCTCGCCGATCGTCTCCTTCTTCACGCGCAGCCCGGTGATGATCGCGGCCGCCATCACGGGCGACATGTCGCCGCGCATGATCAGCCGCATCAGGTGCAGCATTTCGTCGTGGAAGATCTCGCGGTGCTCGATCGTGCGTTGCAGCGCTTCCTGCGGGGTAATCGTCATCGTGCGTCTCCCGTCACGCAGCCGGTGCGGCGGCATGGGCCGCTGCGCGATGCTGGTTCAGGAAATTCTCGAGCAGCGCATGGCCGTGCTCGGACAGGATCGATTCCGGGTGGAACTGCACGCCTTCGACCGGCAGCGTCTTGTGACGCACGCCCATGATCTCGCCGTCGTCGGTCCACGCGGACACCTCGAGGCAGTCGGGCAGCGATTCGCGCTCGATCGCGAGCGAGTGGTAGCGCGTCACGTCGAAATGCTTCGGCAGATCGGCGAACACGCCGCGGCAGTCGGTTTCGATCCGGCTCACCTTGCCGTGCATGATGGTCTTCGCGCGCACGACGCGGCCGCCGAACGCTTCGCCGATCGCCTGGTGGCCGAGGCAGACGCCGAGGATCGGCTTCCTGCCCGCGAATTCGCGCAGCACGTCGAGCGTGATGCCCGCGTGTTGCGGATTGCTCGGGCCGGGCGACAGGCAGATCGTGTCGGGGTTCAGGCGCGCGATGTCGTCGAGCGTGATTTCGTCGTTGCGGTAGGTGCGCACGTCCTCGCCGAGTTCGCCGAAGTACTGGACCAGGTTGTAGGTAAACGAGTCGTAGTTGTCGATCATGAGCAGCATGGTCAGTCTCCGGTCAGAAGTCGCTATCGAGGCCGTCCTGGACCTGTTCGGCCGCACGCAGCACCGCGCGCGCCTTGTTCTCGGTCTCTTGCCATTCGGATTCGGGCACCGAATCCGCGACGACGCCGGCCGCCGCTTGCACGTACAGGTTGCCGTTGTGGATCAGGCCCGTGCGGATCGCGATCGCGAGATCCATCTCGCCCGAGAACGACAGGTAGCCGACCGCACCGCCGTACAGCCCGCGCTTGACCGGCTCGAGCTCGTCGATCAGTTCCATCGCGCGCACCTTCGGCGCGCCGGACAGCGTGCCGGCCGGGAACGTCGCGCGCAGCACGTCGTAGTTCGTCATGCCGGGCTTCAGCTTGCCTTCGACCGAGCTGACGATGTGCTGCACGTGCGAGTACTTCTCGATCACCATCTTGTCGGTCACCTGCACCGAGCCGATTTCCGCGATGCGGCCGACGTCGTTGCGCGCGAGATCGATCAGCATCACGTGCTCGGCGATTTCCTTCGGATCGTTCAGCAGCTCGGTCGCGAGTTCCGCGTCACGCTCGGGCGTGTTGCCGCGCGGGCGCGTGCCGGCGAGCGGGCGGATCGCGATCGCGAGATCCATCTCGCCCGAGAACGACAGGTAGCCGACCGCACCGCCGTACAGCCCGCGCTTGACCGGCTCGAGCTCGTCGATCAGTTCCATCGCGCGCACCTTCGGCGCGCCGGACAGCGTGCCGGCCGGGAACGTCGCGCGCAGCACGTCGTAGTTCGTCATGCCGGGCTTCAGCTTGCCTTCGACCGAGCTGACGATGTGCTGCACGTGCGAGTACTTCTCGATCACCATCTTGTCGGTCACCTGCACCGAGCCGATTTCCGCGATGCGGCCGACGTCGTTGCGCGCGAGATCGATCAGCATCACGTGCTCGGCGATTTCCTTCGGATCGTTCAGCAGCTCGGTCGCGAGTTCCGCGTCACGCTCGGGCGTGTTGCCGCGCGGGCGCGTGCCGGCGAGCGGGCGGATCGTGACGATCTGGTCTTCGCCGCGCTTTTCCTGGCGCACCAGGATTTCCGGCGAGGCGCCGACCACGTGGAAATCGCCGAAGTTGTAGTAATACATGTACGGCGACGGGTTCAGCGAACGCAGCGCGCGGTACAGCGACAGCGGATTGTCGCGGTACGGCTTCGTCAGCCGCTGGCCGACCTGGATCTGCATCAGCTCGCCGGCGGCGATGTATTCCTTCGCCTGGCGCACGGCGGCCAGATAGTCGTCCTTCTTGAATTCGCGGAACGTCTCGGTGCGCACGCTCGCCGACGTGACGGGCGGCTGCACGGTCGTACGCAGGCGCTGCTTCAGTTCGCGCAGGCGGTGTTTCGCCTTCGCATACGCTTCGGGCTGGCCCGGGTCCGCGTAAATGATCAGGTAGAGCTTGCCGGCGAGGTTGTCGATCACCGCGACTTCCTCGGTCAGTAGCAACTGGATGTCGGGCAGGCCGAGATCGTCGCGCGGCGCGGTGTTCGCGAGCTTCTTCTCGATGTAGCGCACCGCGTCGTAGCCGAAGTAGCCGGCGAGGCCGCCGCAGAACCGCGGCAGGCCCGGGCGCTGCGCGATCTTGAAGCGGGCCTGGAACGATTCGATGAACTGGAACGGGTCGCCGTCGTGCGTCTCGACGACCTCGCCGTCGCGCACCACTTCCGACACGCCGTTGCGGGTGCGTACGAGCGTACGGGCGGGCAGGCCGATGAACGAATAGCGGCCGAAACGCTCGCCGCCGACCACCGATTCGAGCAGGAACGAGTTGGCGCCCGCGCGTTCGGGCTGGGCCAGCTTCAGGTAGAGGGACAGCGGCGTTTCGAGATCGGCGAGGGCTTCCGCGATCAGCGGGATGCGGTTGTAGCCTTCGTTCGCGAGCGATTGGAATTCGAGTTCGGTCATGTTCCGGTCCTGTTCGGGACGAGCGGCGCGTGCGCCAGGGATCATTTGACGCTGCGCGGGTGGCCGTCGGCGAAAGGGCGGTCGATCGAGAAGTGCCTGTTGCCGGCCGGCACTCCGGGCGTGAACGTCGCGAGCCTGCGGCCGAACCTGAACGCAAGCGTTCGGACGCGGTGGAACTCGAGGTGGTGCGACGATCGGCGCGCGGATGCGCAGCGAGATAAAAAACGGCGCTGAAGACGTGCTTCAGCGTACCTCATCGAAGAGGTTAGCGCGACCAGCGACGCCAGGGCCAGGCTCCCCGGTCGATGCTGCTCAGACTCCGTTTTTTATTCAGAAACATGCGGATGGAAGAAATAATCAGACGGTTGGCCGGGCGGCGTTGTGCGCGGAAATTGCGCGAGCCGCGACCAGCAACGAATCGACTATACCATCCGAATTTATCGTTTGTATAGCTTTGCCGTGGTTGTAGCCGTACGGCACCGTCAGCGTCGCCATCCCGGCCGCGCGGCCTGCCAGCGCGTCGTTTTCCGAATCGCCGATCGCGACCGCGGCGTCCGGCGCGACGCCGAGCGCGTCGCAGGCCGTCAGCATCGGCAGCGGATCGGGCTTCTTGCGCGCGACGCTGTCGCCGCCCAGCACGATGCCGAAGCAGCCGGCCAGCCCGTATTGTTCGAGCAGCTCGACCGCGAAGCGGTGCGGCTTGTTCGTCACGCACGCGAGCCGGATGCCGGCCGCGCGCAGTGCGTCGAGCCCGGCCGCCACGTCCGGATAGAGACGTGTGTGGCGACCGTTGATCTTCGCGTATTCGGCCTGGTAGATCGCCAGTGCGTCGTCGAAGCGCGCGTGCGCCTCGTCGGCCGGGAAGCGCGGCTTCAGCACGCTCTGGATCAGGTGTTCGGAACCCTTGCCGACGTAGCCGATCACCTCGTCGCGCGACGTGGCCGGCGCGCCGAGCCGCGCGAGCATCCCGTTCAGGCCGGCCGTGAAATCGTCGGCCGTGTCGACCATCGTGCCGTCGAGGTCGATCAGCGCGGCTTCGATGCGCGGCGCACCGAAGCGGATCGGGGCCGCGTGTGCAGCGTCCGCGGCGGCCCCGGCCGGCGCGTGGCCGGCGAACGACGAGTCGGCCACGGCGTCAGCTCCGCTCGACGGTCGCAAGGGCCGCGCGCATCTCGTCGATCACCTTGCGGTAGTCGGGCTTGCCGAAGATCGCCGAACCCGCGACGAACGTGTCGGCGCCGGCCGCCGCGATTTCCGCGATGTTGTCGGTCTTCACGCCGCCGTCGACTTCGAGCAGGATCTCGCGGCCCGTGCGCTCGGTGTACGCGTCGATGCGGGCGCGCGCCTCGCGCAGCTTGTTCAGCGTTTCCGGGATGAACGACTGGCCGCCGAAGCCGGGGTTGACCGACATCAGCAGCACGAAGTCGAGGCGATCCATCACGTGGTCGAGGTAGTTCAGCGGCGTGGCCGGGTTGAACACGAGACCGGCCTTGCAGCCGTGGTCGCGGATCAGCGACAGCGTGCGGTCGATGTGATCGGAGCCTTCCGGGTGGAAGCTGATCAGGTTCGCGCCGGCCTTCGCGAAATCGGGCACGATCCGGTCGACCGGGCGCACCATCAGGTGCACGTCGATCGGCACCTGCACGTGCGGGCGGATCGCCTCGCAGACGAGCGGGCCGATCGTCAGGTTCGGCACATAATGGTTGTCCATCACGTCGAAGTGAATCCAGTCGGCGCCGGCGGCGACCACGTTGCGGACTTCTTCGCCGAGCCGTGCAAAGTCGGCCGACAGGATGCTGGGAGCGATGCGGAATTGAGTCATGACAGGGAGCGGGGGACGTTGCGGCGCAAAACCGTCATTCTACCGTCCGGCGATCGGGCGCGCGGCGGCAGGCCGTGCGGTTGCGGCCCGATTGCGCATAGAATGCCGAACCAATGCGGCGCGCCCGCGGCCCGGCCGCTCGAGTCGGCGCGCGCGGTTACCTACAGCGGACACACCATGAGTCAGTATCAGTTCACCGTTTCGGTGAAAACCAGCTACTTGCCGGAACAATCCGACCCCGATCACCGTCAATACGCATTCGCGTACACGCTGACGATCCGCAACACCGGGCAAGTCGCGGCGCAGCTGATCGCCCGTCACTGGATCATCACGGACAGCGAGAGCCACGTGCAGGAAGTGAAGGGGCTCGGCGTCGTCGGGCACCAGCCGCTGCTGCAGCCGGGCGAGCATTTCGAATACACGAGCTGGGCCGTGATCGCGACGCCGGTTGGCACGATGCGCGGTGCGTACTTCTGCGTGGCGGAGGACGGCGAGCGTTTCGAGGCGCCGGTCGAGGAGTTCGCCCTGCACATGCCGCGCACGCTGCATTGAGCGTGCGGTGTGCGACGTGCGTCAGCGCGGCTGGCGGTCGTCGCGGCGGGCCTGCTTCTTTCTGCCCGACGACGTCCACACGACGATGAAGATCAGCAGGGCAAGCGCGACGAAGGCTTCGAGCGCGAAGATGAGCATCGGATATTGGTCGAGAAAATCTGACATGGCGGTTTCCATCAAGAACGGACATTGTATGTGGTTTGGGCCCCGGCTGGCCGGGTGGATGGCCGCGGCCGCAGCGGCGGCGCTGCTCGCGGCGTGCGGCGGCGCGCCGACGCGGACCTCCGCGCTGAAGCCGCCGACCGGAGCGGCGATCGTGCCGGGGCAGGTCGCCGCGAAGCGGCTCACGCCGGTCGCGTGGCAGCAGGTGCCGGGCTGGCAGGACGATTCGCTGATCGGCGCGACGGCCGCGCTGCGGCAGAACTGCGCGCGGCTCGCGCGCCAGCCGGCCTGGGCGCGCGCTTGCGCGGCCGCCGACCGGCTCGACGAGCTCGACGTCAGCAGCGCCCGCAGCTTCTTCGAAACGTATTTCACGCCGTTCCAGTTCGCGAACACCGACGGTACGCTCGACGGGCTCGTGACCGGCTATTACGAGCCGCTGCTGCACGGTTCGCGCGTACGCCGCGGCCCGTATCAGTACGCGCTCTATCGCTGGCCGGCCGGCTATCGCGCGGGTGCCGCGCTGCCGGCACGTGCGCAGCTCGAGCGCGCCGGCATCCTGAACGGCAACGAGCTCGTGTGGGTCGACGATCCGATCGAGGCATTCTTTCTGCAGGTGCAGGGCTCGGGTCGCGTGCTGCTCGACGACGGCTCGGTGATGCGCGTCGGCTTCGGCGGCACCAACAACCAGCCGTACCGTTCGATCGGCAAGTGGCTGCTCGATCGCGGCGAGCTGACGCCCGCGCAGGCGACGATGCAGGGCATCAAGGCGTGGGCGAAGGCGAACCCGACGCGCGTGGACGCGCTGCTCGACACGAATCCGCGCTTCGTGTTCTTCCGCGACATGCCGACCAAGGAGGATGCGCCGCACGGCGGCGCGGAGGGTCCGATCGGCGCGCTCGGCGTGCCGCTGACGCCGGAGCGCTCGATCGCGGTCGATCCGTCGTCGATCCCGCTCGGCACGCCGGTGTTCCTGCAGACCACGCGTCCGCTGACGAATACGCCGATGAACCGGCTCGTGTTCGCGCAGGATACGGGCTCGGCGATCAAGGGCGGCGTGCGGGCGGACTATTTCTGGGGGCTCGGCGACGACGCGGGCGACCTGGCCGGCCGGATGAAGCAGGTCGGCCGGATGTGGCTGTTGTTCCCGAATTCGTGATTGCGCGCGCGGGTCGCCCGGCGGGGGCTCGTGAACGAGACGCGGCCTGGATCGCGCGTCTCACGCGCGTGAGGGGGGGCCGGACTGATCGCCGGTGTGCTCGTGTGATTTCAGTTCGCGTGATGCTTTGCGTGTCACGTCGAACGGCGCTTCGGCGTAAAACAGCCCGATCGGCATTGGCCGATTGGGCTGTTTCGTTTGCAGGCGCGGATTCGCCGCTGCACGATGCACGCGCGGCGAGCGACCTCAGCCCTTGCGTTTGTCGACGACGCGGCGCGCCTTGCCGACCGAGCGCTCGATGCCGTTCACCGGCAGCACGTTGATCACGGCCGTCACGCCGATCAGCGACTTGATGTCGTACGCGAGCGCCTGTTTGGCCGCCTGGATCGCCGCGGTATCGGGCGCCGTCTCCGGGCAGGGCTCGACATTGAGCGTCAGCACGTCGAGCGGGCCTTCCTTGGTCAGCACGATCTGATAGTGCGGCGCGAGCGCGCGCTGCTTGAGCAACTGCTCCTCGATTTGCGTCGGGAACACGTTGACGCCGCGCACGATCATCATGTCGTCCGAACGGCCGGTGATCTTCTCCATCCGCCGCATCGTCCGGGCGGTGCCCGGCAACAGGCGGGTGAGGTCACGGGTGCGGTAGCGGATGATCGGCAGCGCTTCCTTCGTCAGCGACGTGAACACGAGCTCGCCGAGTTCGCCGTCCGGCAGCACTTCGCCGGTTTCGGGGTCGATGATTTCCGGATAGAAATGGTCTTCCCAGATGGTCGGGCCGTCCTTGGTCTCGACGCATTCGGACGCGACGCCGGGGCCCATGACTTCGGACAGCCCGTAGATGTCGACGGCGTCGATGCCCATCCGCTGTTCGATCGCGACGCGCATGTCGTTGGTCCACGGCTCCGCGCCGAAGATGCCGATGCGCAGCGAACTCTGCACGGGATCGAGGCCCTGGCGCTCGATCTCGTCGGCGATCGACAGCATGTAGCTTGGCGTGACCATGATGATGTCGGGCCGAAAATCCTGGATCAGCTGTACCTGCTTTTCGGTTTGCCCGCCGCCGAACGGGATCACGGTCAGCCCTGCGCGTTCGGCGCCATAGTGCGCGCCGAGCCCGCCCGTGAAGAGGCCATAGCCGTAGCTGACATGCACCTTGTCGCCGCGGCGCGCACCGGCCGCGCGGATCGAACGTGCGACGAGATTCGCCCATGTGTCGATGTCGGCGGCCGTATAGCCGACGACCGTCGGCTTGCCGGTCGTGCCCGACGATGCGTGGATGCGCGAGACCTGGTCCTGCGGCACCGCGAACATCCCGAACGGATAGCTGTCGCGCAGGTCGCCCTTGGTCGTGAACGGGAAGCGCGACAGGTCGGCGAGCGTCTTCAGGTCGTCCGGATGCACGCCCGCTTCGTCGAACTTGCGGCGATAGACGGGCGAGTGGTCATACGCATGCCGGAGCGACCATTTGAGGCGTTCGAGCTGCAGCGTGGTCAGCTCGTCCCGTGAGGCGGTCTCGATCGGCTCGAGCGGTAGCGGGGTAGTCATGCATGTCTCCAGTGTTTGTTATGGGCGAGCCGTCGCCGTCAGCGGTCTTCCGGGATGACCGTGCCCTTGATCTGGGCGGATTTGCCGCGAAACATCGCGACCGTGTCGCCTGTCTGGTTCGTGACGCGGATGTCGTAGATGCCGTGGCGACCGGCACGCGCCTGTTCGATCGCCTCGGCCGTCAGCATGTCGCCGCCGTGCACGGGGCGCAGGAATTCGATCGAGCAGCCGGCCGCGACCGCATTCACGTTGTACGAATTGCATGCGAACGCGAACGTCGAATCGGCGAGCGTGAAGATGATCCCGCCGTGACAGGTCTGGTGCCCGTTCAGGAATTCGGGCCGCACGCGCATCTGCAGGCGGGCATAGCCGGCGCGGACTTCGGCGATTTCCATGCCGAATGCGATCTGGTCTTC
>NZ_JBYQCG010000229.1:0-2058 GCF_057837105.1 Burkholderia sp. APQ4-4ca
TCCTCGGCCAACAGCTCCATCACGTCGCTCTCGACTTCGACCTCGACTGGCTTGTCGTCTGCGAACAGCTCGATTACGTCGCTCTCGACCTCGACCTCGACGGGTATCAATTCGCTGTCGACCGGCCTCAGTTCGACCGATAGCTCGGTGACGTCGTTGTCGACCTCCACGTCGACCGGCCTGTCGTCCGCGAACAGCTCCATCACGTCGCTGTCGACCTCGACCTCGACCGGTCTGTCCTCGGCCAACAGTTCGATCACCTCGCTTTCGACCTCGACGTCGACTGGCATCAATTCGCTGTCGACCGGCTTGTCGTCCGCTAACAGCTCGATCGATTCCCTCTCGACTTCAACCTCGACCGGCCTGTCCTCGGCCAGCAGCTCGATCACTTCGCTCTCGACATCGACTTCGACCGGCATCAATTCGCTGTCGACGGGCCTCAGCTCGACCAATAGCTCGGTAACGTCGCTGTCGACCTCCACGTCGACCGGCCTGTCGTCGGCGAATAGCTCCATTACGTCACTGTCGACTTCGACCTCGACCGGCCTGTCCTCGGCGAACAGCTCGATCACGTCCCTCTCGACCTCGACCTCGACCGGCATCAGCTCGCTGTCCACCGGCCTGAGCAGCACGAACAGCTCGGTAACGTCGCTGTCGACCTCCACGTCGACCGGCCTGTCCTCGGCGAACAGCTCGATCACGTCCCTCTCGACCTCGACCTCGACCGGCATCGGCTCGCTGTCAACCGGCCTGAGCAGCACGAACAGCTCGGTGGTATCGCTGTCCACGTCCACCTCGACCGCGATCAACGCCGCGAAGACGCACTACTACAGCGTCAACGACAACGGCACGCAGCAAGCCAACTACGCGAACGACGGCGCGACGGGCACCAACGCCCTCGCCGCCGGCGTGAACGCCAGCGCGGCGGGCGCCAGCAGCGTGGCGGTCGGCGACGGTTCGAACGCGCAGACGGCAGGCGCGGTCGCGATCGGCCAGAGTGCATCGGCAACGGGCGGCAAGGCGGTATCGATCGGTTCCGGCAACACGGCGTCCGGCGACGGCGCGGTCGCGATCGGCGATCCGAACGTGGCGACGGGCACCGGCGCGGTGGCGATGGGGGCGAACAACACGGCGACCGGCGACGGCGCGGTGTCCCTCGGCAACCAGAACACGGCAACCGGCGCCAGTGCGCTTGCCCTCGGCAGCGCGAACCAGGCCACCGCGGACAACACGATCGCGCTGGGCAACCAGGCCACGGCCAGCGCCACCGGCGCCCAGGCCTACGGCTCGGCCGCCAAGGCCACGGCCGCCGACGCGCTCGCCTTCGGCACGAACGCGCAAGCGAACGTCGCGAACTCGATCGCACTCGGCGCGAACTCGGTCACGGCCGCGGCGGTCGGCACGTCGAGCGCCACGATCGGCGGCGTCACGTACCCCTTCGCGGGCAGCTCGCCGGTCGGCGTGGTGAGCGTCGGCGCACCGGGCCAGGAACGCCAGATCACGAACGTCGCCGCGGGCCGGATCTCGGCCACCAGCACGGACGCGATCAACGGCAGCCAGCTCAATGCGACGAACCAGGCGATCACGAGCCTGTCGACGTCGACGGCGTCGAACATCTCGTCGCTGTCGACCGGTATCAACTCGCTGTCGACCGGCTTGAGCACGACGAACAGCAACGTCGCCTCGCTGTCCACGTCGACCTCGACCTCGATCAGCTCGCTGTCGACGGGGCTCAGCACGACGAACAGCAACGTCAACTCGCTGTCGACGTCGACCTCGACGAGCATCGGTTCGCTGTCCACCGGCCTGAGCACGACGAACAGCAACGTGGCGTCGCTGTCGACCGGCGTGACGAGCATCAACAACCAGTTGAACCAGCTGTCGACGACGATCAACAACAACACGGCGCGCGCGGTGAACAACACCGGCGTGGCGGCCGACATGAACGGCACCGGCAACGATCACCCGACCGTCACCGCCGGCTCGAACTCGGTGGCGATCGGCGCGAATTCGACGGACGGTGGCCGCTCGAACGTGGTATCGGTCGGCAGCGACACG
>NZ_JBYQCG010000229.1:2078-27636 GCF_057837105.1 Burkholderia sp. APQ4-4ca
GAACAGCAACGTCAACTCGCTGTCGACGTCGACCTCGACGAGCATCGGTTCGCTGTCCACCGGCCTGAGCACGACGAACAGCAACGTGGCGTCGCTGTCGACCGGCGTGACGAGCATCAACAACCAGTTGAACCAGCTGTCGACGACGATCAACAACAACACGGCGCGCGCGGTGAACAACAACGGCGTGGCGGCCGACATGAACGGCACCGGCAACGATCACCCGACCGTCACCGCCGGCTCGAACTCGGTGGCGATCGGCGCGAATTCGACGGACGGTGGCCGCTCGAACGTGGTATCGGTCGGCAGCGACACGCAGCAGCGCCAGATCACGAACGTCGCGCCGGGTACGCAGGGCACCGACGCGGTGAACGTGAACCAGTTGACGCAGGTGCAGACGACGCTGTCGACGGCCCTGTCGGGCCAGCAGGCACAGATCAACTCGCTGGGTTCGCAACTGCAGCAGACCGACCAGATGGCGAAGCAGGGGATCGCGGCCGTCGGCGCGATGGCGTCGATCCCGCAACTCGATCGCGACGCCAACTTCGGGATGGGCGTGGGCACGTCGACCTTCCTCGGCCAGAAGGCGATGGCGGTCAACATGCAGGCGCGCATCACGGAGAACCTGAAGGCGTCGATCAACGGCGGCTTCAGCGGCGGTCAGAAGGTGATCGGCGCCGGCATGCTGTACCAGTGGAAGTAACGCGTCGCGCCGCCCGGCCGTCCGGCTCGCCAGCCGGACGGCCCGCGGCTCCGACGGCAGGACGAGCCCGCTGCGCCGCGCGTGGCGGGTTTCGCTCAACCCAAGTTTTAAGGACGTCACCGTGAACAAACTCGCTCTTGCGCTCGCGCTTTCCGCAACGGCCCTCGCCGCGTGCTCGACCGCATCCGGCCCGACCTTCAGCGCCTCCGAACTGCAGCCGCGCGACGGCGTGCGCACCTTCCAGGTGGACTGCCACGGCCTGCTGTCGGGCCCGCAGACCTGCATGAAGGCTGCTCGCAAGATCTGCGGCGACGAGCCCGTGCGCGCCGTCGACTCGGCCCGCGCGCTGCGCGACACATCCGATCCGGCCACGCTGGTCTTCCAGTGCGGCGCCGCGCCGGCCGAGGCGGCCTCGGCCGCCACACCCGCATCCGCCGCCGCCGTCGAACGCGTGAACCTGTCGGGCGACGCGCTGTTCGCGACCGATCACGCGACGCTCGCGCCGACCGCGCGCGAATCGCTGGACCGGCTGCTGAGCGAGCGCGCCGACCGCACGTACTCGCTGGTGACGGTCACCGGCTTCACCGACTCGGTGGGCAGCGACGACTACAATCTCGCCCTGTCGAAGCGCCGCGCCGAATCGGTCGCCGCCTATCTGAAGGCGCATGGGCTGAAGACCGATTCGATCACGGTCTCGGGCCGCGGCAAGGCCGATCCGGTCGCCTCCAACGCGACGCCGGAAGGCCGCGCCAGCAACCGTCGCGTCGAAATCCGGCTGCAGCATTGAGCGGCCTGCGGCCGCTCATGCGGCCGCGCGATCCGGCAGGCCGCACGCGTCGCGCCGGAATTTCGCCGCCCCGGGGCGCCGCTTCGCCGGCGCCCGCTCCCGTGGGCCGCCGGCTATGTCAAAGTTCGTCACGCGCCGCCAAAACCGGCGGTTTCCATGCCACAATCGCCGCACATAGTCGCCGGGGCAGCCTGCCCGACGCGCGCCGTGCCAGGCGTGCCCGACGACACGCCGGAATCCGGGCTGCCGCCTTCGCGAATCTCGTCGCCCGATTCGCGCACCGCGGCTCACCGGCGCGAATCCAACCATGACAATCCACGGCGCGCCGCTGCCGGCCAGACGCTCGACGCGATGCCGGATGCACGACGCCGCAGAGGAAACAACCGGTGACGGACATCAATGAAGCCGCCGCGGGCGGCACCCGCAAGCAACGGCCGGCGGTCGGCATCTCGCTGTTTGCGCGCGACGGCCAGGCGATCTGGGAAAACGGCATTCACCAGAACATCGCGTTCCTCGCGATGATGCTCAAGCGCTCGGATCGGGTCGGCCCCGTCTATTTCCTGAACGGCGGCGACGCCCACGCGCTGCCGGCCGGCCTCGAGCTCGACGGCCTCGACATCCCGCTCGTGAAGCCCGCCGACGTCACGCATGAACTCGACGTCGTGATCGAAATGGGCGCGCAGTTGCCGGTCGAATGGCTCCGGCACATGAAGGCGCTCGGCAAGAAAACCGCCGCGTTCTTCTGCGGGCACGTGTATGCAGGGCTGGGCGAAACGCCGATCTTCGGGAAACCGTCGGGGCACGTGTTCAACGGCGCACCGTTCGACGAAGTGTGGCTGCTGCCGCAATACGACAAGACCGCCGCGCCGATGCTGCGGACGATCCTGCGTGCGCCCGTCCATCTGATGCCGCACATCTGGTCGCCGTACTTCCTCGAGCGCCGCGTGGCCGCGCTCGCCGACGAAGGCGCGACGTTCGGCTATCGGCCCGGCCAGCGGCCGTGGAAGCTCGCGATGCTCGAGCCGAACATCTCGGTCGCGAAGTCCTGTCACTACCCGATGCTCGCGTGCGACGCGTTCTACCGCGCGCGGCCTGACGCGGTGCAGCACATGTTCGTCGTCAACTCGATGCACATGAAGGAACATCCGACCTTCGTGCACTTCGCGAACAGCCTCGATCTGGTGCGCCAGCACAAGGCGACCTTCGAACCGCGCGTCGACCTGCCGGGTTTCATGGCGCGCCACGCGGATGCGGTCGTGTCGCACCACTGGGAAAACGGGCAGAACTATCTGTATTACGACGTGCTGTACGGCGGCTATCCGCTGATCCACAACTCGACGCTGATCGGCGACGCCGGCTATTACTACCCGGACTTCGACTCGGCCGCGGGCGGCCGCGCGCTGCTCGAAGCGTGGCTGCATCACGACGAACGCCTCGACGACTACCGCGCGAAGGCCGACCGGCTGCTGCACTCGGTCTCGATCGACAACCCCGCGAACCTCGACGCGTTCGTCTCGCGTCTGGTCGCCTGAACCGGAGCATACGCATGTCGGACTCCAATGCCCGTCAAGCGCCCGGCGAGGGCAAGCGTCTCGTCGTCGGCGTGTCGCTGTTCGTGCGCGGCGCCGGCCAGTCGCTGTGGGAAAACGGCATTTTCCAGAACTGCCTGCTGCTGATCCTGCTGCTGCGTCAGTCGCCGCTCGTCGCGGATGCCGTGATGGTGAACGGCGGCGAACAGGTCGCCGATCCGCAGATGATGCTCGGCGAGTGGAACGTGCCGCTGCTGTCGATGGACGAAGCGCTCGAGCGCTGCGACGTGCTGATCGAAATGAGCGCGCAGTTCGGCGCGGACTACCTGCGCGCGTTCCGCGCGCGCGGCGGCAAGGTCGTCACGATGCGGGTCGGCAACGACTACGTGATCGACATCGAACGCGCGATGTTCGACAAGCCGTCGGGCTTCCTGTTCTCGGGCGCGCCGTACGACGCGGTGTGGACGATTCCCGAATTCGAGCGCTCGTGCCTGCACTACTACCAGACAGGCCTGCGCGCACCGGTCACGATCGTCCCGCACATCTGGCATCCGATGCTGTTCGACAAGGCGCGCGCGACGCTCGGCGCCGGTTTGACGTTTGGTTATCAGCCGGGCAAGCCGCGCTGGCGCGTGACGATGTTCGAGCCGAACATCTGCATGGTGAAGACGAGCATCATTCCGATGCTGGTCACGGAGGAAGCCTACCGCGCGAATCCGGCATGCATCGAATTCGTGCGCGTGTGCAACACGATCCATCTGAAGGAGCACGCGACGTTCATTCACTTCGCGAAGAGCCTCGACATCGTGAACCACGGCATCACGACGTTCGAAAGCCGCTATGCGGTGTACGAGTTCATGGCCGCGTACGGCGAAGCGGTGGTGTCCCACACGTGGGAGAACGCGCAGAACTATCTGTATTACGAACTGCTGTACGGCGACTATCCGCTGATCCATAACTCGCCGTTCCTCGGCAAGGCCGGGTATTTCTACCCGGATTTCGACTGCCAGGCGGGCGGCCGCGCGTTGCTGCAGGCGTTCGCCGAGCACGACGCGAACCTCGACGCATATCGCGAGCAGTCGAAGCACGTGCTCGATTCGGTCAGCATCTACAACCCCGAGAACGTCGCGGCTTATACGGACGCGATCGCCATGCTCTATCGCGACGCATGACAGTTCCTCGCCCCACGGAGCGCATCCGATGAAACTGAATGTCGCGATAACGATCAACGTGCAGCGCGACGCGACGCAGTCGATCTGGTACAACGGCGCGAACCAGCACTGCGTGTACCTGTACATGCTGCTGAAGCAATCGCCGCTGATCGGCGAGGTCTGGCTCGCGCACGACGACGGCATCACCGAGTATCCGCAGGCACTGATGATGGACGCGTTCGGCGCCGCGCTGCGGCCGCTGTCGGCCGTCGTTCACGAGACCGACCTGCTGATCGAGATGAACGCGTTCGTCGATCCGTCGCACACGGACGTCGTGCGCCGGCGCGGCGGCAAATGCGTGTCGTATCGCTTCGGCAACGACTACGTGATCGCGGTCGAGACGATCAACTTCGAGAAGAACGACTGGCGGCCGAACCCGCACCGCGTGCAGTTCGACGAGATCTGGACCAATCCGCAGCACATGCATACGTGCGCCGCATATTTCCAGGCCGTGTACCGCGCGCCGGTGATCGAGCTGCCGCATATCTGGTCGCCGTATTTCATCGAGCGCAGCCTCGACGCGGACCCCGAACTGAAGGCGCGCTTCGGCTATCGCAACCACGGCCCGGCCAAGCGCATCGCGTTCTTCGAGCCGAACCTGAACGTCGTGAAGAGCGCGATCGTGCCGATGCTCGCCGCGAACGCGTGCTACGTCGACCATCCGGAGCTCGTCGAGCACGTGTACATGACCAATACGTTCGACAAGAAGGAAAACGTCGCCTTCAAGCATCTCGCGCTCGGGCTCGAGATGGTGTGCGACGGCAAGGCCACCGCCGACGTGCGCGCGCCGTTCGTCGCGTGGGCGGCGCATCACACCGACATCGTCGTGTCGCACCACTGGGAAAACGGCCTGAACTACCTGCTGTACGACGCGCTATACGGCAACTACCCGCTCGTGCACAACTCGCCGTTCCTGCGCGACGTCGGCTACTACTATCCGGACTTCGAGATCTTCGATGCGGCGAACGCGATTGCGACCGCCGCGCGCACGCACGACGTACGGCTCGACGACTACGCGGCGGCCGCCCGCCGCTGCCTGCATCAGGTCGACACGCTCGCCGAGCACAACGTCCGCGCCTATTCCACGCAGATCCAGCACCTGTTCGCCGGCCGCCCGCTCGGCTGATTGCCGTCGCACGCGCCGGTTGCGTTACGCCAGCACCCGATCGCCGCTTTGCGCGGCGAACGCGCGACCATGGCGCCGCCCGATGCGCGCGAGCACCGCGAAACAGCGGGCTGCCGACCGGCCTGCGTCGGCCGATTGCCGCACGAGGCTGTCGGATACCCCGCGCGCGATCGCCGACTCGTCGCCGCACGCGCCGGCGATGACGCCCGCGTAATAGTGCCGGGCCGCCCGTTCGCGGCCGCCCGCGTCAAGCGGGATCATTCGCTGAATACGGCGTGCGACGCGTGTCAGGCCGTCCAGATAGGGGGCGACGTCGATCGGCGCATCGGCCGATTCGGCGCCCAGTTGCCGCAGCATGTCGGCCAACTCGACGATCGCGACCAGTTCGCGCGCATCGACCACCTGCGTACCCATTCCGCCTCCGGCTTTCGTTTCCGCCATGCCCACGCCCCTTTGCGATTCGTCCCGCTCCCGACGCGCACGCCGCGCGCCGTCCTGCCCGTTCCTACGATCACGCGGCGGCCGGCGATCGCCATGAAAAGCGAATGCCCTGCGCCCACGTGACGCCGGCATCCACGATGATCTGCCGGTCGGTCTCGCTTTCCACGCCTTCGACGACGACGTGCCGCGCACCTTCATGCGCAAACGCGATCAGCCGCCGGAACTGGTAGCGCCCGATCGCATTGCGCTTGATCATCGACAGGATCGAGCGATCGAGCTTCACGATGTCGGGATTGCCGACCACCAGATTGTTCAATGCACTGAAACCGACACCGAAATCGTCGATCGCGATCCGGCATCCGGCCCGCCGGAAGCGGTATACGAACGATCGGCCCGCGACGGGGTTCAGCGGCCCCGTCTCCGTGATCTCGACCACCAGCCGCACCGCCACCGACGGCTCGCGCTCGAGCCGCCTGAATATCGCCAGCCACGCGTCGTCCACCACCGCACTTGTCGCCGTGACGTTGCACCCGTACACGGCGCCCGGATCGGCGCGCAGCGCGTCGATCGTGCGAGCCACCACCAGCCGGTCGAACCAGCGCATCAGGCCGAGCGATTCGAGGCGCGGCAGAAAGGCGAGCGGCGGCAGCGCATCGCGCTCGCCCCACCTCAACCGCGCCAGGCGTTCCTCGTACAGCACGCCACCCGACAGATCGGCGCGGCACACGGGCTCGTGCGCGAATCCGAGCCGGCTTTCGACGAAACTGCGTACCGACGCAAGGTCGGGATGATCGTCGCGCGCACCGAACACGAGATCGATTTCGTCGCAATTCGCTTTCCGATTCGCCTCCTGGCGAGCTTCGACCGCATTCATCCGGCGCTCCGGCAAATGGCGAGCCGCGATCGCGGCTCGACCTCAACACCCAGGCGGAACGTGCCAACCTCGACGCGCTCCACCGCCTACCCGGCCTTTCCTGTATGTCGATTTTTTCCGGGGAGCGTACTGGTCGCTTCGGCGCCGTCAAATTCGATATTTTTACGATATTCGATTACTTGAAATACACCATGCACGCACGATGCCGACAGTGCGACAGGTTACACAACACGAATGACGAGAACCTCGAATCCGAATCGCTTGTCTTTTTTCGTCCGGACGGCTTTATCCAAATCGCCTTTCCCTGAATTTGCTTCTCGCGCGAATCCGGACACCGCCAATCGATCAGATAACCATCATGCGGCGAAGGACCGCCCGCGCCCGATATATCGGCGCGAAATGCCGCTCTCCGCGCATGTCGCCTCCCCGGTTGACACCTGCGCCGCACGCCATTCGATCCTCGCAGCGCGTAATTTTCACGTTTCAAACGATATTATCAAACTCCAAACGCGAACCGATCCCCGGTTAACTAATAATACCAATTTCAATTATATGAAGATTATAAATTGAAACATATTTAACAATCATTCCAACTGGTTAACCTATAAACTTGTTTTTGACGGACTTCCCTCGGAGCCGTCAATTTCGTGCCTTCGAAAACCGTCGAACCGATCGGGTTCGACGGTTTCTTTTTAACGGCACTATTTCGTCAGACATTAGGGCGGGACAAACCCGACGGTGGCCGGCAGCGCAACGGACGTGCGCCGCAGGAAACGTGCCTTATGCCGCCGGCGCGCCGATCAGGTTCGCGAGCAGCGCGTCGTACTCGGCGACGAGCGCCGGATTCGCCGACGTGTAACGGCGAAGGATCTCGCGCTGGCGTCGCGCATACGCTTGCCAGTCGTCGTCGTGCGTATGCAGCGCGCGCAGCAGCGCATCGGCGCCCTGCTGCACGTCGTTGTCCGGATAGTAGTAGCCCAGATCGGGGGCGAGACTCGCGTTGTGCACGAGCGGATAACCCTGCCAGCACACGTCGAAATAGAAATAGTTCAGCGGGTTCGACCATTGGTGCGACACGACGATATCGGTCAGGTCGGCCAGGAACAGCGGCGTATCGAAGCGCCCGACGAAGCTTGCCTTGCCCGCGCGCACGATGTCCAGGTAGTTCATCAGCATCACGAACTCGGGGCTGTCGTGCGCGAGGCGATCGGCATTCGTCACGTGCGCGAAGCAGATCGCGTCGGGGTCGCGGCGATACGCCTCGTCGATGATCAGCATCGGATACACGCAGAACTTCACGACGTTGTGGTTCGGCTCCATCACCGTGAGCCGCTTGCCAGGCTCGCTGCGCGGCCGGTATTCGCCGTGCTCGGGCAGCGACTGCGCGCGCTCGGTCAGGAACATCGGATCCCACACGAACGGCACGACACGCCCCGGACAGCGGCGCAGCGACTGCAGGAACGGCAGCGACGACGGCGCGATCTGCGGAATCGCCCACACCTCGTCGTAGCCGCGGTTGATGAACAGCGAATCCCACAGCCGGCGGCCGAACAGCATCGACTCCATCGCGTTGATGTACTCGACACCGCAGCAATAGCTGACGAGCTTCGCGCCGCGCGCTTTCAGGTAGGCCGTCTGCTCGCCGTCGATCTGCCCGCCGAGCTCGATCACCACGTCGAGCGCGTCCTTCATGTCGGCGAACGCGCGCGTGTCGTATACGCTGCGATCCCATGGCAGGGCGTCGGTCAGCGGCACGTCGGTCGTGTTGACCAGCGTCACGCGGTAACCGTGCGGCGACGCCATCAGCAGCTTCGCGAGGAACAGCGCGTTCTGCTTGATGCCGTTGATCCACAGGCTTTCGTCGGGGGCACGCAATCCGATCGTGATACCGATGCGCAGGCCGGTCAGGACAGGAGACGTCATCGTCGGCGGGATGGAAGGTTGAACGGGGATGGCACGGCGCAGTGTAGCGCGCGATGCGCCGCCCGCGTCAAGCGGCGGCGATCCGGCATTCTAGCGGAGCGCCGGCCGCACACTGTCAGGGATGGTCAGCGGCCGGCCCGACCGTGCCAATCGGCCCGCCGGCCGGATGCAACCGGCCGGCGCGTCCTTGCATCGGTTGCCGTCGTCAGATCGCCGCGATCGTCGGCGCGACAGCCGCCGGGTCGGTAATGCTCGGCTTGCCGGTCTCGACGTGGCCCGCGATGCGGCGCGTCCAGCCGGCATTGCCCGCCACCGCGAACTGCAGGTCGTACCAATGGCTGCTGCACGACAGGTCCCAGTGCGCTTCGACGCGCTGCCCGGCCGGGACCGTCAGCGTGCGTGCCGCGCCGCCGTATGCGACATCGGTTGCCGTGACCGTGAGCGGGCCGGTGCCGGCATTGGCGATCGTCACGTAAACGTCGCCGTTCGCGGTGTCGTAGCACGGCGTGATTTCAGGCTTGGCAGCGGCATCCGCGGCGGCCGAACCCGCGAAGCGCCGGAAATAGCCGTTCGGCCCCCACACGCTCACCAGATAGTTGCCGTTCGCATCGAGCGCCCACGTATCGGTCAGTTGCTTGCCCGCTTCGACCGTATAGCGGCGCGGCATCGCGGTGGGGTCGCCCGTATAGACCCAGAAGTGCGCGCCCTGCGTGCCGGTATTCGCGAACGTCAGCGCGTAGCCTTGCGCCTGAAGCTGGCCGGTGACGTGCAATTCGTACGGCAGCGCGCGCGCCGGCCGCGTGCCGGGCTCCTGCGCGGTCACGACCTGCTGCGCGGTGCTGGCCGGCGCGGTCTGGGACGACGCACGCGAGCATTGCAGGTCCGCCTGCGCGACATACGCCTGCGTGTTCGGCAGGGTCGGCAGCGTGGCATCCGATTTCGAGAAGTCGAGCGCCGACGTTAGGTCGCCGCAGATCGCGCGGCGCCACGGCGAGATGTTGGTCTCCATCACGCCGAAGCGCTTCTCGATGAATTGCAGCACCGACGTGTGATCGAACACCTGCGAGCACACGAAGCCGCCCTTCGACCACGGCGACACGACGAACATCGGCACGCGCGGGCCGAGGCCGTACGGCAGGTTGTCGGCCGTATAGGTGCCGGCTTGCGTCGCGGTCACGACGTTGTGCCGCTCGAGCGATACGTCCACGGTGCTCATGCCCGAGCCGGGCAGCGTCGGCGCCGACGGCGGCACCACATGGTCGAAGAAGCCGTCGTTCTCGTCGTACATGATCAGCAGGACGGTCTTGCTCCACACGTCCGGATTGGACGTCAGCGCATCGAGGATCGTCGACAGGTAGTACGCGCCGTATAACGGCGTGAACTTCGGATGCTCGGAATACGCGGCGGGCGGCAGCAGCCACGACACCTGCGGCAGCGCGTTCGCCTGCACGTCGGCCTTGAGCTGCGTGATCGGACGCGTGCTCATCCCGCGCGTCTGCAGCGACGAACCGGCCGGCGCGTTCACGAAGTTGTCGAAGCACGCGAGCATGTTCGTGCCGTAGTTGCCGGTGAAGTTGTCGAACCCGGTGCCCTGCTGATAGATCTGCCACGAGATGCCGGCTTTTTCGAGGCGTTCCGGGTAGGTCGTCCAGTTGAAGGGCGGCAGCTGGACCTTGTCGAACTGATTGTCGATGTAGTCGGTGTTGTCGAGCAGCGGGCCGCCGCCCGTGCCGAGCGGATCGACCATGCCCGTCATCAGGTACATGCGGTTCGGGTGCGTGTTGCCCGGGATCGAGCAGAAGTAGTTGTCGCACACCGTGAACGCATCCGCGAGCGCGTAGTGGAACGGGATGTCGTCGCGAACGTGATAGCCCATCGTCATGTTCGACTTCTGCACGGCCCACTGGTCCGCGCGGCCGTTGTCGATCGCGCCGTGCGTCGTCGCCCACGTATGCGGCAGGCCGCCGATACATTGCGCGTTGACGCCCGGGTTGGTCGTGTCGTAGCGGAACGGCGCGATCACGCTCGACTTGTCTTCCTGGCGCGGCTGGAACCACACCGGCTTGCCGTTCGGCAGCGTGACCGGGAAACGGTCGTTGTAGCCGCGCACGCCGCTCAGGTGGCCGAGGTAGTGGTCGAACGACCGGTTCTCCTGCATGAACACGACGATGTGCTGCACGTCCTGGATCGTGCCCGTCACGGTGTTCGGCTCGATCGCCAGCGCCTTGCGGATCGATTCCGGCAGCAGTGCGGTGGCGGCGGTCGCGCCGGCGAGGCCGGCCGAGAACTTCAGAAAATCGCGTCGCGAATGAGTGGCCATGCTGGTTGCTCTTGATGGGATTTCTGGTGGAAACGGCCGGTATCAGGAAGCGGGCGACGAAGCAGGCGCGGTGAAACCCGGCGGGCAGCGCATCTGCGCGGTGGCGACCACGGCGCCGCCGCACGCGGCCTTCTGCTGCGCGACGGGCGCGGCCGGTGCGGTCAGGTCGTCGTTGCAGGCGCCGAGGACGGCGGTCAGCACGACCAGGCCGACGACCGCGAAAGGCCGTAGGGCCGACGTTCGCATAACGGTTCTCCGTGAGGATGATGACGTGACGCGGACGCGAACCCCGCGCCGGTCATATCGACGCCGAGATGCTATGTTCGACGTGTTACACGATGGTGTCGCGCGACAGGGGCCGACGCGCATGCAGATCACCGCGTTGGTGCGGAAATGACAGGTGCGCCATCGACTGGCCCTTTTTCGAACCGTTACATCGTCCACCGCCCGGTTTCAATCGCCGTCTCCATCATTTTGATGGTGAGCGGACGCTCCAGTATTTTGTCCCTGGCGTCGGCACTAAATGGCGACCTGAATACCGTCATCAAGAATCGGCCCATTCCCAGTTTCCGGGAAGGGTAATAATAATCAATGTCGAAATCAGAAATATCGACACCAAACGTTTCCGAAAATCTCCGCATCAATCTCAACATGGCCCTGTCGGAAATTTCAAGATCGATGCAGAGATCCGTGTCCTCGGTAATCTCGAGCGCGCCCCATAGTGGCGAATCGGCCTCATCCCGCACCATCTCTATCAGACGACCGTCCATTAAAAGCGATCCTCCTGCTTGACCAAGCGATTGTACGTGACTGTCGAGCGATACATGATGACCGATATATCGATAGCGGTAATGACCCAACCGACCACCGGTACGGCCCGCCCGACAAAGGCACCGAGCTCCCGGGTAAATTTGATCTTGAGCAGCAGGAGACTCCCGAATGACGTTACCGTCGGCAGAATTTTGTACTTGAGTTCATAGGGCAACACCTTTCTCGATACCTTGGATGCGATCGAAGTCCCCTTGACCGCTCCGCCGAATTTCCCTCTGGTCGGCACGAACCGCTGACCTAACAAAATCATTGCGATCCCGACAGCATCATCGATACCCAATTCATCACAGGCCACGTCGATAACAATCAGGCAGAAAAGTTCTGGCGGGGTAAGGTCGATATGAATTCCGTATTTATATTTGTTCGCCATCTCAGTCTTTCTCTCGGCTACATTGCGCAGGACACTGGGCCGCACATCCCGGCGATTACGCTAACGCAACCATGTCGAGCATGGGCAGGAACGCGATTATTTGTTTTTGTCTATGCGCGACGAGCGCGACGGTCGCGACACAAGAATGCAATGTCGTCCTGATGCAGGCACATCAAGTATTCACAGTCGGATAGCGTCCGGGACGCTCGAATAATACGGGGCACGACGGTCCATACGTGAGAGCCGGTAACGGCCCTCACGCGTATGCAACTCAGCCTTCCGCCATCATCAGCAACTGCGCGCCATCAGCCACCTGATCGCCGACGCCGTACAGCACTTCCGCGACGACGCCCGCGCTCGGCGCGCCGATCGTGTGCTCCATCTTCATCGCTTCCATCACGATCAGCGGCGTGCCGGCTTCGACCTTCTGCCCCGGCTCGACCAGCACCGCGATCACCTTGCCGGGCATCGGCGCGGTCAGGCGGCCGCCGCCCTGCTCCGCATCGCCCGCATGCGCAAGCAGGTTGCGCCATTCGAACGTCTCGGCCGCGCCCTGCGTGAACACGTGGAACGTGTCGCCGTCCGCATACACGCGGCCGCTGCTGCGCACGCCGCCCAGCGTCACGTCGAAATCGAGCGGCGTGGCGCCGCGCGTCCACGCGAACGGTTGGGCGGCCGCGTCACCCACAGCGATGCGCGCGCCGGCGCCGTCGTCCTCGTACGTGACCGTCACGTCCGCTTCGCGATCAACCGCGTGCCATTCGAGCGTGCGGCGATAGCCGCCGTTCAGCCGCCAATCCGGCAGCGAACGCCACGGCGACGCGCCTTCCTGCGCGCCGCCGCCGCGTTCGCGTGCGAGCAGTGCCGCACATGCGAGCGCAAGCATCGCACGCGGCGGCTGTTGCGGCGCGAACAGCGCATCGTGGTTGCGCTCGATCAGCCCTGTGTCGAGATCGGCGATCGCGAACGGCTCGCAGGCGACGATCCGCTGCAGGAACGCGGCGTTGGTGTGCAGGCCGACCACTTCGCACGCGCGCAGTGCACGCAGCATCAGGCCCAGCGCTTCCGCGCGATCCGCGCCGTGCACGATCAGCTTCGCGATCATCGGGTCGTAGAACGGCGTGATCGCATCGCCTTCACGCACGCCGCTATCGACACGCACCGCCGCACCGACGTCGAACTCGACGCCTGCCGGCAACCGCAGGTGTTTCAGCGTACCCGTCGACGGCAGGAAGCCGCGCGCGGGGTTCTCCGCGTACAGGCGCGCCTCGAGCGCATGGCCGCGCACGCGCAGTTCCTCCTGCTTCAGCGGCAGCGGTTCGCCCGACGCGACGCGCAATTGCCATTCGACGAGATCGAGCCCCGTGACCATCTCGGTCACCGGATGCTCGACCTGCAGGCGCGTGTTCATCTCCATGAAGTAGAACGCTTCGCCCGTCATGATGAATTCGACGGTGCCCGCGCCGACGTAGCCCACCGCGCGCGCGGCCGCGACGGCCGCTTCGCCCATCGCCTGGCGCACGTCCTCGTGCAGGCCGGGCGCCGGCGCTTCCTCGAGCACCTTCTGGTGACGGCGCTGCACCGAGCAGTCGCGATCGAACAGGTAGACGGTATTGCCGTGCGTGTCGCCGAACACCTGCACTTCGACGTGGCGCGGGCGCGTCAGGTATTTCTCGATCAGCACGCGGTCGTTGCCGAAGCTGCTCGCGGCTTCGCGCTGGCACGACGCGAGCGCCGCCGGGAAATCGCCGGAGCGCTCGACCACGCGCATCCCCTTGCCGCCGCCGCCCGCGCTCGCCTTCAGCAGCACCGGGTAGCCGATCTGGTCGGCTTCGCGATGCAGGTTGGCCGCATCCTGGTCGTCGCCATGATAGCCGGGCACGAGCGGCACGGCGGCCGCGTGCATCAGCGCCTTCGCGGCAGCCTTCGAGCCCATCGCCGCGATCGCGTCGACCGGCGGCCCGATGAACACGATGCCGGCCTCTTCGCACGCGTGCGCGAAATCTTCGTTCTCCGACAGAAAGCCGTAGCCGGGGTGAATCGCCTGCGCGCCGGTCGCGCGCGCGGCTTCGATGATGCGCTCGATGCGCAGGTAGCTGTCTGCCGCGGCCGAGCCGCCGATATGCACGGCCTCGTCGCACGCGGCCACGTGTTTCGCGTTCGCATCCGCGTCGGAATAGACGGCGACGCTCGCGATCCCGAGACGTTTGCACGTCGCGGCGACGCGGCACGCGATTTCGCCGCGGTTGGCGATCAGAATCTTGTCGAACATGGCTTCGATGTCGTCCGGAAGGTTGAGGTCACGCGATCATTCACGCCACGACGGCGTGCGCTTTTCGAGGAAGGACGCGATCCCTTCGCGCGCTTCGGCGCCGGCGCGGGTCTTCGCGATCCAGTCGGCGGTCTGCTCGATCAGTGTCGCGTCGAGCGCGCGGCCGGCCACGTCGGCGACGAGCCGCTTGCACGCCCTCACCGCATCGGGGCCGTTCGCGACGAGCGTCGCGGCCAGCTTCGCGACCGTTTCGTCGAGCGCGCCGGCCGGCACGGCATCGTGAATGAAGCCGAGCGACGCGGCGCGCGCGCTGTCGAACACTTCGGCCGTCGTGAAGTAGCGCCGCGCCGCGCGCTCGCCCATCGCACGGATGACGTACGGCGCGATCGTCGCGGGAATCAGCCCGAGCCGCGCTTCCGACAGGCAGAACTTCACGCCGTCCGCGGCGATCGCGATGTCGGCCGCCGCGACGAGGCCCACGCCGCCCGCATACGCGTCGCCATGCACGCGCGCGATCACCGGCTTGCCGCAGCAATGGATCGCTTCGAGCATCCGCGCGAGCTTGCGCGCATCGGCACGGTTCTCGTCGTCCGAGTAACCGGCCATCTTCTTCATCCAGTTCAGGTCCGCGCCCGCGCAGAACGCGGCGCCTTCCGCGGCGAGCACGATCGCGCGCACGCCTTCGTGCGCATCGAGCCATTCGAACGCGGTGGTCAGCTCGGCGATCGCCGTCTCGTTGAACGCATTGCGCACGTCGGGACGCGCGAGCGTGACGGTCGCCACGCGGCCGGCTGCGCTTACCTTGATCGTTTCGTATCGCATCGATCGATTTTCCCGGGCGTTACATGCGGAACACGCCGAAGCGCGTGTCGTCGATCGGCGCGTTCATCGACGCGGCGAGGCCGAGCCCGAGCACGTCGCGCGTCTGCGCGGGATCGATCACGCCGTCGTCCCACAGCCGCGCGCTCGCGTAATACGGATGGCCCTGGCGCTCGTACTGGTCGCGGATCGGCTGCTTGAACGCATCCTCCTCCTCGGGCGACCACGAACCGCCCTTCGCCTCGATGCCGTCGCGGCGCACGGTCGCGAGCACCGACGCGGCCTGCTCGCCGCCCATCACCGAGATCCGGGCATTCGGCCACATCCACAGGAAACGCGGGCCGAACGCGCGGCCGCACATCCCGTAATTGCCGGCGCCGAACGAGCCGCCGATGATCACCGTGAACTTCGGCACCTTCGCGTTCGACACGGCCGTCACCATCTTCGCGCCATGCCGCGCGATACCTTCGTTCTCGTACTTGCGCCCGACCATGAAGCCCGTGATGTTCTGCAGGAACACGAGCGGGATCTTGCGCTGGCAGCACAGCTCGATGAAATGCGCGCCCTTCACGGCCGATTCGGAGAATAGGATGCCGTTGTTCGCGACGATCCCGACCGGATGGCCCCAGATGTGCGCGAAGCCCGTGACGAGCGTCGTGCCGAAGCGCGCCTTGAATTCGTCGAATTCCGAATCGTCGACGATGCGCGCGATCACCTCGCGCACGTCGAACGGCTTGCGCGTATCGACCGGAATCACGCCGTACAGGCTCTTCGCGTCGTAGCGCGGCGGCTTCGGCTCGCGCAGCGCGACGGGCGGCACGATCTTCGGTGCGAGGTGACCGACGATGTTGCGTGCGATCGACAGCGCATGCGCGTCGTTCTGCGCGAGATGGTCGGCCACGCCCGACAGGCGCGTATGCACGTCGCCGCCGCCGAGATCCTCGGCGCTCACTTCCTCGCCGGTCGCGGCCTTCACGAGCGGCGGCCCGCCGAGGAAAATCGTGCCCTGGTCCTTCACGATGATCGACTCGTCGCTCATCGCCGGCACGTAGGCGCCGCCGGCCGTGCACGAGCCCATCACGACGGCGATCTGCGCGATCCCCGCCGCCGACATCGTCGCCTGGTTGAAGAAGATGCGGCCGAAGTGGTCGCGGTCGGGAAACACGTCGTCCTGGTTCGGTAGGTTCGCGCCGCCCGAATCGACGAGGTACACGCACGGCAGCCGATTTTCCGCGGCGATTTCCTGCGCACGCACGTGCTTCTTCACGGTGATCGGGTAGTAGGTGCCGCCCTTGACCGTCGCGTCGTTGCACACGATCACGCATTCGCGGCCGGCAATGCGGCCGATCCCGGTGATGACGCCCGCGCCCGGCGCGTCGTCGTTGTACATGCCGTTCGCGGCGAGCTGCGAGAACTCGAGGAACGGCGCGCCCGGATCGAGCAGTTGCGCGATGCGGTCGCGCGGCAGCAGCTTGCCGCGCGACAGGTGCTTGTCGCGCGCGGCCTGGCCGCCGCCCTGCGCGAGCTGTTCGATCTTCGCGCGCAGGTCGGCGACGACCGCCTCGAGCGCCGCGGCATTCGCGCGGAAGTCTTCCGAACGCGGGTTCAGTTTCGATTCGATGATCGGCATCGACGGGGCTCCGTTCGCGTGACGTGGGGCGTTACATCGTTTCCGCGAACAGCTCGCGGCCGATCAGCATCCGGCGGATCTCGCTCGTGCCGGCGCCGATCTCGTACAGCTTCGCATCGCGCCACAGACGGCCGACCGGGTATTCGTTGATGTAGCCGTTTCCGCCGAGGATCTGGATCGCCTCGCCGGCCATCCACGTCGCCTTCTCGGCCGTGTAGAGGATCACGCCCGCGCAATCCTTGCGCACCTGGCGAATGTGGTCGCTGCCCGCCGAGTCGAGGTGGCGGCCGACTGCGTACAGGTACGCGCGGCACGCCTGAAACGTGGTGTACATATCGGCGACCTTGCCCTGGATCAGCTGGAATTCGCCGATCGACTGGCCGAACTGCTTGCGATCGTGGATGTAGGGCACCACCGCGTCGAGACACGCGGCCATGATGCCCGTCGGGCCGCCCGACAGCACCGCGCGCTCGTAGTCGAGGCCGCTCATCAACACCTTCACGCCGCCGTTCAACTGGCCGAGGATGTTCTCTTCCGGCACCTCGACGTCCTGGAACACCAGCTCGCCCGTGTGCGAGCCGCGCATGCCGAGCTTGTCGAGCTTCTGCGCGACCGAGAAGCCCTTCATCCCCTTCTCGACGATGAAGGCGGTGATGCCGCGCGCATTCGCTTCGACGTCCGTCTTCGCGTAGACGACGAGCGTGTCGCAGTCGGGGCCGTTGGTGATCCACATCTTCGTGCCGTTGAGCACGTAGCGGTCGCCGCGCTTGTCCGCGCGCAGCTTCATGCTGACGACATCGGAGCCGGCGTTCGGCTCGCTCATCGCGAGCGCGCCGATGTGTTCGCCCGATACGAGCTTCGGCAGGTACTTCCGCTTTTGCGCTTCCGTACCGTTGCGATGGATCTGGTTCACGCACAGGTTCGAGTGCGCACCGTACGACAGGCCGATCGACGCCGACGCGCGCGAGATCTCTTCCATCGCGACCATGTGCGCGGTGTAGCCCATGTTCGCGCCGCCGTATTCCTCGGAGACGGTCATGCCGAGCACGCCGAGATCGCCGAACTTCTTCCACAGATCCATCGGGAACTGGTCGGTGCGGTCGACCTCCGCCGCGCGTGGCGTGATTTCCTTCGCCGCAAACGTCGCGACGGCGTCGCGCAGCATCTCGATGTCTTCACCGAGCATGAATTGCACGCCGGGCAGGTTGATCATGTCTCCTCCGTCTCCAGAAAGTGTGTCGCACTCATCGATTTCTGAGTTTTGCTCAAATCGAATGAATACGGGCATTCATTGACCAATAAAGCGGAAATTTTGCACAGTTTCGCGCCTCGCCGGGTTCGGCGTCAATAGTTTTCTGAGTGATACTCAGATATGATGCGAGCATGACAGCCGCTCCCGCCGACACCATGACCGCCACCGCCAAAGCCGACCGCGCCGACACGCCGCGCGCCCCCGCCGGGCGCAAATCCCAGCAGCGCGTGCAAGACATCCTGCGCGCCGGCCGTGACGTGTTCGCCGAAAAGGGTTACGAGCATGCGACGGCCGCCGAGATCGCGCAGCGCGTGGGCGTGTCGGAGGCGACGGTGTTCAGCTATTTCCGCGGCAAGCGCGAGCTGTGCGCGCGCGTGATCGCCGACTGGTACGACGAGATCATCGCCGCGTTCGAGCACGGGATGCCGCGGGACGCATCGGTGCAGCAGCAATTCGCGTTCATCGTGCGCACCCACCTGCGGCTGATGCTCGTGAACGGCACGGGGCTGTGCGCGCTGGTGCTGTCGGAGGGGCGCGCGAAGCAGCATGCGCTGAGCGACGAGCTCACCGCGCTGCAGCGCCGCTACACGGCGCCGTTGATGGACGTGCTCGCGCGCGGCCAGGCGGCCGGGCAGGTTCGCGCGGATCTGCCGCTGAGCCTGCTGCGCTCGATGGTGTTCGGGCCGATGGAGCACGTGCTGTGGGATGCGATCCTCGGGCACCGCAAGCTCGATACGGAAACGACGGCCACGCAGTTGATCGACATGCTGTGGGCCGCCATGCAGCCGCCGGCGCCGGAGCAGGCCGCGCTGGTGCGCTTCAGGAACGAAGTAGCCGAAGCCGTGCGGCGGCTGGAAGGGCAAGCGTCACGCGCGTGACGCGGATGGGCAGCGCGGCGGCCGCCTCGCCGCAGCCCCTGCGCCGTCGCTCACGGCGCGCCGCCGCTACGAATCCTCGCTGACCCGCAGCGGCGCACGGCTTTGCTCGTTGTTCAAATGCACGAACTTGCGCAACAGCCGCATCAGTTCCTGCGAATCGTCGTCGCCCATTCCGTCGAAGAGGCCAGCACGCAGTTCCTTCACCGACGGCATCAGGTGCGTGAGCAGCGCGACGCCCGCCGGCGTCAACAGCAGGCGCCGCTGACGCCGCGGCAGCACCTCGCGAACGATCAATCCTTTCGCTTCGAGCCGAACCGCGAGATCGGCGGTGGTCGACGTGTCGAGCGCCACGCGCTGCGCGAGCGTCACCTGGTCGAGCCCCGGATTCTCGTAGAGCATCCGCAGCACCGCGTATTGCACGGGCGTCACGTCCCGGCCCAGCTTCTCGTAGAACATCGCGACCGCGATCTGGTGCGCGCGCCGGATCAGGTGCCCGGGTTCGTCGTACAAGTCGATCGGGAAAGCCGGCAGGTCGGCGGGATTCGTTTTTTCCATGGATGAGTCGATGACATAGGCGGCGCGCACCGGTTGCGCGCACCGTCGGCATGGCGCCGCGTCGCGCCATTTCCCGGGAAAACCAGTATACCGCTCGCCTTGTCCCGACCCATATCAATGAGTACACTGAATCTCATTCAGTACACGGAATGAAGATCGGGCCGCATCCCCGGCGGCACCGCCCCGAAAGGAGACAACGAACATGTTTCTGAAGAACGCTTGGTATGTGGCCTGCACGCCCGACGAGATCGACGGCAAGCCGCTGGGCCGCAAGATCTGCAACGAATCGATGGTGTTCTACCGCGCGGCGGACGGCCAGGTCGCCGCGCTCGAGGATTTCTGCCCGCACCGCGGCGCGCCGCTGTCGCTCGGCTTCGTGCGCGACGGCGTGCTCGTGTGCGGCTATCACGGGCTCGAAATGGGCTGCAACGGCAAGACGGCCGGCATGCCGGGCCAGCGCGTCGGCGGGTTTCCGGCGATTCGCAGCTTCCCGGCGGTCGAGCGGTACGGCTTCGTGTGGGTCTGGCCGGGCGACGCGTCCGCAGCCGATCCCGCCAAGCTGCCTGCGCTGGCGTGGGCCGAGGACCCGGCCTGGGCGCACGGCGGCGGCCTGTATCACATCCGCTGCGACTATCGGCTGATGATCGACAACCTGATGGACCTCACGCACGAAACCTACGTGCATGCGTCGAGCATCGGCCAGAAGGAAATCGACGAAGCGCCGCCGAAGACGGCGAGCCACGGCGACGAAGTCGTCACGAGCCGCTTCATGGAGAACGTGATGCCGCCGCCGTTCTGGCGGATGGCGCTGCGCGGCAACGGGCTCGCCGACGACGTGCCGGTCGACCGCTGGCAGATCTGCCGCTTCACGCCGCCGAGCCACGTGATGATCGAAGTGGGCGTCGCGCATGCGGGCCACGGCGGCTACGACGCGCCGGCGAACAAGAAGGCGTCGTCGATCGTGGTCGACTTCATCACACCGGAGACCGACACGTCGATCTGGTACTTCTGGGGGATGGCGCGCCACTTCCGGCCCGACGACGACGCGCTGACCGCCGAGATCCGCGAAGGCCAGGGCAAGATCTTCGCGGAAGATCTCGAGATGCTCGAGCGACAGCAGCGCAATCTCGAGCAATGGCCCGAGCGCACGCTCCTCAAGCTCAACATCGACGCCGGCGGCGTGCTGTCGCGCAAGGTGATCGACCGGCTGCTCGCCGCCGAAAACGCCGCGAGCCCGCAGCGGCCCGTGATTCCGGTCGCGCAGGTCAAGGAGGCGTCATGAGCGACGCGACATTGACGGTGCGCGTCGCGCGCAAGTGGCAGGAAGCGCGCGACATCTGCGGCTTCGAATTCGTCAGCGACGACGGCTCGCCCTTGCCGCATTTCGACGCCGGCGCGCATATCGACGTGCATCTGCCGGGCGGGCTCGTGCGCCAGTACTCGCTGTGCAACCACCCGGAACAACGCGATCGCTATCAGATCGCGGTGCTGCGCGAGGCCGACGGCCGCGGCGGGTCGCGCGCGATTCACGACGAAGTCCGGCAAGGCGATACCGTGCGGATCGGCCTGCCGCGCAATCAATTCCCGCTTGCGCCCGATGCGCCGCATCATCTGTTGCTCGCCGGCGGGATCGGCGTCACGCCGGTTCTGAGCATGGCGGAGCGGCTGTGCTCGGCCGGCATCCCGTTCGACATGCATTACTGCGCGCGTTCGGCCGATCGCATGGCCTTCGTCGAGCGCATCAAGGCGGCCGGGTTTCGCGATCGCGTCCGCTTCCACGTCGACGACGGCGATCCCGCGCAACGCTTCGATCTGGCTGCCGTGCTGGCCGGCGCGCCCGACGGCACGCATCTGTACGTATGCGGCCCGCGCGGCTTCATGGATGCGGTGCTGAACGCCGCGCGCGAGCGCGACTGGGCCGACGCACGGCTGCACTACGAATTCTTCGGCGGCGCGGTGGCAACGTCCGGCGCGGATCGTGCATTCCAGGTCAGGATCGCGAGCAGCGGCAAGGTGATCGACGTGCCGGCCGAATGCACGGTGATCGCGGCGCTGGCGGCGAACGGCGTCGACGTGCTGACGTCGTGCGAACAAGGCGTGTGCGGCACCTGCCTGACGCGTGTGCTCGAAGGCGAGCCCGATCATCGCGATGCGTATCTGACCGACGACGAAAAGGCGGCCGGCGACCAGTTCATGCCGTGCTGCTCGCGATCGCGAACCGACCTGCTGGTACTCGATCTGTAGATCGGTAGACGGTAGATGGACCGCCCGACCGCGGCGGCCAGCCACCATCATGGAGACGATCGATGGCGATCCTGCCGCCCATCGGTCAATACACCTGAATTGCCGACCGATCGAGGGTGCTTGCCACCCGACCCCGCCTGACCATCGCACGCCGGCGCGCGCCCATCGCGCGGCTCAATCGGCGAGCCGGCAATGCGACAGCTTCAACCCCGGCAGCACCGGCGCATCGACATAGCCTTCGTTCACGCAACTGAACCGGAACGCCGCCGACGTAACGAACGGCTTGATCTCGCCGCCGGGAAATTTCGGCTTCAGCGCCTCTTGGTCGGCCACGTCGAAATGCGTGTCGAACTGCTCGCCGTCGGCCGTCAGCGCGCCGAAGTACGTGCCGCCCGGGTCGCTGCCCATCCGGATCACCGCGCCGACGAACGTGACGCGCTTGCCGTCGTACTTCGCCCTCGCGGCGGCCATGTCCTGCGTATAGGCCTCGATCATGGCGCCGTAGTGCGCGTCGATCGCGGGTTCGGCGTTGGAAGCCGCACACGCGGCCTGGTGAACGCCCGCCAGCAGCGCGCAGGCCGCAAGCGCGGCCGCCGCGAACGGCGCGGAAATCTTCTTCATAGGTGGTCTCCCGTCCAGCGTGGTGGTTGAAATGATCGAAGCCCCGGCGCGATGCCGGTTGAATTCGCTTGTGTCGCTTTAATCGTTCGAATGGCGGTACACGGCTGCGATCACTTCGTCGCCCACGCGGTCGTGCGCGGCGCGCGGCGTCGCGCCGAGCGCGACGTGACAGGAAGATGACATGGTGCGGCCCCCGGCTCTCTCGTTGAATTTCACTGCGTCTGATTTTGGCCGCTACGGTAGCAGACGACCGACAGCGCGGCAACCGACGGCCGGGCATTGCCCGATCACCCCATTACAATTGCAAATGGTTCTCATTACATATATCATGCGCGTCCTGTACACACCGCAATGTCGCGGCCCGCGCCACGATCCTTCGCCTTCCTCTTCCCGCATCGATTCATGCCATCCCGTCGAACGCCCTGCCGTGTCCGGACCTCGCGTCCGTGGCGCACGCGCCTGCCTGCCCTGCTCACCCTGTGCGCCGCGACCGGCGCGCATGCGGCCGGCGCCGAACCCGTTGCCCCCGCACCGGCTCCGGCGACCGCCGCCGAACACGAACTCCCGGCGATCAGCGTCAATGCATCGGCCACCGTCGATCCGACGATCGGCTATCAGCCGCGCACGACGAGCATCGCGGGCGGCGAAGACCGACCGCTGAAGGAGATCCCGCAATCGGTCGCGGTGGTCAGCAGCAGCGTGATGCAGGACCAGCAGGCGCGCTCGCTCGACGACGTGCTCGGCAACATCAGCGGCGTCACGCAGACGAACACGCTCGGCGGCACGCGCGACGCGTTCATCAAGCGCGGCTTCGGGTCGAACAACGACGGCTCGGTACTGGTCGACGGCGTACGCACGCCGGTGCTGCACAGCTATCTCGCGACGATCGATCGCGTCGAAGTGCTGAAGGGCCCCGCTTCGCTGCTGTACGGGATGCAGGACCCGGGCGGCGTGATCAACCTCGTCACGCGCAAGCCGGAAGACACGTTCGGCGGCTCGATCTCCGCGTCGCGCACGAACCACGGCGGCAGCAACGCCCAATTCGATCTCACGGGACCGCTCGGCAAGCCCGGCCAGGTCGCGGGCGGCACGCTCGCCTTCCGGCTGACCGGCGAATACGACACGAGCCGCTACTGGCGCAGCTTCGGCCGCGAACGCAGCGCGCTGATCGCGCCCGCGCTGTCGTGGCACGACGCGAATACGTCGATCGACGTCAGCTACCAGTACGTCGACTACACGACGCCATTCGACCGCGGCACCGTGCTCGTCAACGGCCAGCTCGACGATGCGCTGCGCTATCGCCGCTACGAGGAGGCGTGGTCGCAAAGCAGCGGCATCCAGGAAACGCTGCGTACGCGCATCGAGCACCGCTTCTCCGATGCATGGCGCGTACGTGCGACCTACGGCTGGGGCCGCGACCGCTACGATCAATACCTCACCCGCGCCGCCGCGTTCAACAGCAAGACCGGCACGCTCACGCGCTCGTCCGATGCGAACCTCGGGCGCAACGATTCGGACCAGATCGCGACGCTCGGGCTGCTCGGCAACGTGACGCTCGCGGGCATGCAACACGCGATCTACGTCGGCGGCGAATACGAGCGGCAGCGCAGCTTCCGCGGCGACACGATCCGCGGCAAGGCGACGACGGGCTTCACTCTCTACGATCCCGTATACGGCCTGCTCGCGCCGGGCGGCGTGCCGAATCCGAAGCAGAGCGATTCGCGCTCGGTCGTGCATGCGTACTCGACGATCGTGCAGGACTCGGTGAAGATCACCGATCGCCTCACCGCGGTAGGCGGGCTGCGCTGGGAAAACTGGCAACAGGAATCGGGGATGGGCCGGCCGTTCGTGTTCGCCGACCGCTCGCGCGGCAGCGTCTGGCTGCCGCAGTTCGGGCTCGCGTATGCGTTGACGCCGGCATTGACCGCCTACGCGAACGTGAGCCGCTCGTTCAAGCCGAACGTCGCGTCGAACGTCGCGGCGCCGCTCGCGCCGGAATACGGCCGCGTGCTCGAGGCCGGGCTGAAGTTCAGCCTGAAACCGGCGATCACGGGCACGCTCGCCGTCTACCAGATCGACAAGCGCAACGTCGCGATCACGGTCGGCGACATCACGTCGACGATCGGCACCGCGCGCTCGCGCGGGATCGAGCTCGACGTGGCCGGACAGATCACGCGCCACCTGAGCGTGATCGGCAGCTATGCGTATACGAACGCGAACGATCGCGACAGCAACACGCCGCTCGTCAACGTCGCGCGCCACACCGGCAGCGTGTTCGCGGTGTACGACACGGCCATCGCGAATCTGCCCGGGCGCTGGCGCTTCGGCGGCGGCGCGCGGCTCGTCGGCGCGCGGCCCGGCGACACCGCGAACAGCTTCACGCTGCCCGGCTACGTGAGCGTCGATGCGTTCGCCGCATACGAAACGACGATCGGCAAGTTCCCGACCCGCTTCCAGCTCAACGTGAAGAACCTGCTCGACAAGACCTACTATCCGTCGAGCAACAGCAACCTGATCGTCGCGGTCGGCGAGCCGCGGCTCGTCACGCTGACGACGACGGTATCGTTCTGACGCCCTCGCGCGCTCACGGACGCCAGCGATACACGACGATGCTCGAGCCGTTGTAGTTGTCCTTCGTGATCACGTATTCGCCGGTCGAGCGCAGGTACGCCTGCACGCCGTACATCGAGTCGACGTCGTTGCCGACGTCCATCGACGACGCGTTCGAGTTCGTCAGCGTCGCGACGAGCGCACCGGTGTTCAGGTCGAAGATGTCGATGTTCGGCACTGTGTGCACATAGCCGACGAACAGGTAGTGGCCGGCCGCCGCGATCGATTTCGGGTTCGCGCTCGTCAGGTTGATCACCGGGTTCGGCGTGCTCGTGTTGCCGTTCTTCCAGCCGCGATAGACCTCGATGTGCCCGTTCATCGCGGTCCAGTCCCAGTTGCCCGCGAGGCCCTGCGCGAGGATCATCGTGTCGCTGTCGGCCTGATAGAGGATGCGCGTCACGGGCGCCACGCTGCTCGGCACGGCCGTCGTCACCGGCTTGCCCCACGACGGCTTTCCGGTCGCGTCGAAGCCCGTCATCGGGTAGCGCGTGATCACGTTGGAGCCGTTCAGTCCGGCCCACACGTCGCCGTTGCCGTCGATGTCGAAGCCGGCCGTCACCTG
>NZ_JBYQCG010000230.1:0-7876 GCF_057837105.1 Burkholderia sp. APQ4-4ca
AGTTGGGGGTGGATATCACCTGGATGGTGGGCAACTACCGCGGCATGGGGCGATTCGCCCGACAACTGGTGGAACCGGTCAGCGCGTCGGTGCTGGGTCTGGCACCGAGTGGCGTGAGTGCCGAGGAATGGCCATTCGTCAGTGACGGACACGGTTTCTTCCCGTGGTGGGAGCAGGTCGAGTTGCCACGCTTGTGCCGTGAACAGAAGCTCGACTACCTGCTATGCCCGTATAACACGGGACCCCTGCGGTCCACGGGCAACACCCGGGTGATCGCGGTTGTCCATGACCTGATCTACATGAAGCCGTGGCATGTGCTGCCGCCGGCGCGGTCGCTGTATCAGACTGTTGGGCGAGTCTACCGTCGTCAAGTGGTGCCGCGGCTGGTTCGCCGGGCCGACGCCGTGCTCACCATCTCACGCTTCACGCAGCGAGAGTTGATGGAGCGGTTCGGGCTGCGCGAGGCGGACGTTCCTGTCATTCCGTGCACAATTTCGGACGACTGGTTCGCGCCGCCGGTCAGTCGGTCTGCCCGCCAGCCGTATCTGTTCACGGTGGCGGGCGAAGTGCCCAGCAAGAATGTTGACCGCTTGCTGCAGGCGTTCGCGATGGCGAGGCCCGAGCTGGGCGATGACGCACGGCTCAGGATCGCGGGAATCAAGTCCGATCATCACGCGCACTTTCTCGGGAGAGCGGAAGCGCTCGGGCTGGGAGGCGTCGTCGAACTGCTGGGCTACGTGTCGCGAGAGGATCTGCGGCATCAGTACCGCCAAGCCCGCGCGTTCGTCTTTGCGTCGTTGTTCGAAGGGTTCGGGATTCCATTGCTGGAGGCGATGGCGTCCGGTACGCCTGTCGCATGCAGCAACACGACGTCGATGCCCGAGATCGTCGGCGATTGCGGTCTGCAGTTCGATCCTTATTCGGTCGAGGACATGGCCGAACAGATCCGCAACGTATGGGGCGACAGCACGCGATTCGACGTGGCGGTCGGTGCCGGCATGGACCGGGCGCGCACCTTTTCGGCGTCTGCCGTTAGCCCATTGATTCAGGATTTCTGGGCCCGTCTGTCATGAGCCAGAACAAGAAGAAACTGCTGGTGCTGACGCCGCGGTTTCCCTATCCGGTGATCGGCGGCGACAAGCTACGGATCTACCATCTTTGTCGCGTGCTGTCCCGCCATTACTCACTGACGCTGCTGAGCATGTGCGAGACCGACGAAGAAATGCATGCCGCGTTGCCGGACGACGGGGTGTTCGACCGCGTCGAACGGGTCTTCCTGTCGCGCCGGCGATCGTACGTCAATACACTGCTCGCGTTGCCGACTCGCACGCCGTTGCAGGTCGCGTATTACCGGAGTCGCGAGTTTGCGGTGGCGGTGGCGAGATTGCTGCCGTCACATGATGGCGTATTCGTGCATCTCGTGCGCTGTGCCGAATATGTACGCAAGTCGGACAAGCCGCGCATCCTGGAAATGACGGACGCGATCTCGCTCAACTACAGTCGCGTGAAGCAGTTGAAGAATGCACGCGGGCTGAAGTCGCGCGTGTTCGGTATCGAGGCAAAGCGCCTGCTCGACTACGAGCGCACGATCGTCGACGACTTTGATCTCTCGGTGCTGGTTTCCAGGACCGATCGCGACTACCTGTTTCCCGACGCGTCAGGCAAGAACGTGATGGTGTGCTCGAACGGTGTGGATCTGTCGGACCTGCCGTACACGGCGCGCAGCATGGCAAGCCGGATCGTGATTTTCATCGGCGACATGCGCACGGTCCAGAACCAGGATATGTGTCACTTTTTCGCCGGGGCCGTGTTGCCATTGCTGCGCAAGCGTGCCGACTACCGTTTCCGGATCGTGGGGTCGATCGTACCTGCACTCGCCGAACGATTTCGCGCATACGAGGGCGTCGAAGTAACCGGTCGGGTCGAGTCGGTTGCGCAAGCTGCGTCCGACGGCGCAATCGGCGTATGTCCGATGCGCATCGGTGCCGGGGTGCAGAACAAGATTCTCGAGTACATGGCGCTCGGGCTGCCCGTCGTCACCACGCCGCTGGGTCATGAGGGCCTGGGCGCGGAAGGAGGCCGGGAACTGTTGATTGCCGACACTCCGGAGGAATTTGTCGATTGCATCGAACAGCTCGTTGCCGACGAGGCCGCGTCGGCAGAGATGGCGGCGCGAGCGCGAACCTTCGTCGAACGTGAGCATGGGTGGGAGCGAATGATTGCGCCGCTCGTCGAAAAGGTGAACGCATTGCTGGCTTGATCGCTGTCGTGCCCAAGATTGTCGTGGCCGATGCGCGCACGGCTCGCTTGCAAGTAGCGGTTCGAGTGCCATCGGCCCGGCTGTTCGACGCGCCCGCTTGGAGGTCATGAGCCGGCGCGGTTACAATTTGGCACGCGTCCGATCGGATGCCCGATGCCGGTGGCGTCTTTTTTCACGATGCCGCGTCCGGGGAGAGAGCGGTCCCGGTCACATCAGCGACGCAGCATTGACGTCCGATTCGGAGACACGTATCGATTCGTATCGGCCTCGCCACGGCCGCCTGCGCGGTGATGCGAATAAATGACGGTGTCCACGATCGATATCCCCCTCGTTTTCGAGAGCCATCTGTGTTCGTCTTTGGCCCCCTTCCCGTATGCGCGCGCCCGTTGGGCACCGGCAGTCCCGCGTGCCATGCAGCGCGTGGCGTTGTAAAGCGCGAGCCTGTCGCTTCGATTTCGTGCGTGGTCATCGGCAGTGGCATCGGGCGGTTATGTAGCGATGTCCGTCGGTTGAGTTGGAGGCGACCATGACGCATCTCGTTGTCACCGGCGCGAACGGTTTCGTCGGCCGCGCGGTTTGCCGTCGCGCGCTAGACGCCGGGCACGCTGTCACCGCACTGGTGCGGCGGCCGGGCGGATGCGTCGACGGCGTACGCGAGTGGGTGCATGGCGGCGCCGATTTCGATGGCCTCGACGAAGGATGGCCGGCCGACCTAACCGCCGATTGCGTGATCCATCTCGCCGCGCGCGTGCACGTCATGCGCGACGAGTCGCCCGATCCCGACGCCGCATTCGACGCGACCAACGTCGCCGGCACGCTGCGTCTCGCCGAAGCCGCGCGCAAGCATGGCGTGCGTCGGATCGTGTACGCGAGCAGCATCAAGGCGGTGGGCGAAAGCGACGGCGGCACACCGCTGTCCGAAAGCACTCGCCCGAACCCACAGGACGCATACGGCCGCTCGAAGCTGCGCGCGGAGCAGCAACTCGCGCGGTTCGGCGCATCGGCCGGGCTCGATGTCGTCGTCGTGCGACCGCCGCTCGTCTACGGCCCGTCCGTCCGTGCCAATTTTCTGCGAATGATGGACGCGGTGGCGCGCGGGATGCCGCTGCCGCTCGGTTCCGTCGCCTCGCGTCGCAGCATCGTCTACGTGGACAATCTCGCCGATGCGATGCTGCAATGCGCGACGGACCCGCGCGCGGCCGGCGAATGCTTCCACGTCGCCGACGACGACGCACCGTCCGTCACGGGCCTGTTGCGTCTGGTCGGCGACGCTCTTGGCAAGCCGGCGCGGCTTCTGCCGGTTCCGGCTGCGTTGCTCCGTGCGCTCGGCAAGCTGACCGGCCGCAGCGCGGCGATCGACCGCCTGACCGGCAGCCTGCAGCTCGATACGGGCCGGATCAAGCGCGTGCTTGGCTGGCAACCGCCTTATACGATTCGCGAGGGCCTCGAAGCGACCGCTGCATGGTATCGTTCGCGCGATACACAACAATAGCCGATATGCCTTTCCCGATATTCACGTGCCCCCTGGCGGTTACGGTGGCGTTGGCCGCCGCCATCGCATCGACGGCCATCCTGCGCGTGCTTCTCGCGACCGGCCTCGCTTGGCGCCTCGCCACCGACATCCCGAACGACCGTTCGCTCCATACGCTTCCGACGCCGCGCGTCGGCGGCTGGGGCATCGTGCCGGTTTGCATCGTCGCGCTGCTGGCGGTGGCGCCGCATCTGTGGCTGATCGCAATCTCCGCCGCCGCGCTTGCCGCGATGTCGCAGATCGACGATCGACGCGGGCTACCGGCCCGCGTGCGGTTCTCGGTGCACCTGGCGGCCGTCGTCGTGCTGATCGCGGTCTATCCGGCCGAGGCGCCGTGGTGGCTGCTCGTCGGCGTCGGCTTCGTGATGGTCTGGCTCACGAACCTGTACAACTTCATGGACGGCGCCGACGGCCTCGCGGGGGGCATGGCGCTGTTCGGCTTTGGCGCGTACGCGGCCGCTGCAGCGACCGGCGCGCATCCGTCCCCCGATCTCGCCTTGACGGGCGCGGCGGTCGCAGGCGCCGCGTTCGGTTTTCTGCTACTTAACTTCCATCCGGCGAGGCTGTTTCTCGGCGATGCAGGCTCCATTCCGCTCGGTTTCCTGGCCGGCGCGCTCGGCTACTGGGGCTGGCGTACGAGCGTCTGGCCGATCTGGTTTCCAGCCCTAGTGTTCGCGCCCTTTATTGCTGACGCATCTGTAACACTTTTGAGACGTCTGTTACGTGGCGAAAAGTTCTGGCAAGCCCACCGCGAGCACTATTATCAAAGGATGGTCCGGGCGGGCGTAGGTCACCGCCGGACCGCTCTTTATTGGTACCTCATCATGCTCGCAGGCATAATCATCGCCGTGTGGGCAAAGGACCGCGCGGAACTGCAGCAGTGGCTGTCGTTCTTCGCGTGGTACGGCGTCCTGGCATGTCTCGGATTGGTGATCGACATGCGTTGGCGCCGGTTTCAGTCCGCCGCCGAAAATAACTCTTGAGGTCTCCCGCCGATGTTGCGATCCAAAGCATCATGGCTTTCGCTGAGCGCTTTCCTGTTTGACCTGACGGCGGTCGTCGCGTCGTGGTTGTTCGCTTATCTCATTCGTTTCAACGGTAGCGTTCCGCCTGATTTCCTGAGCGGCGCGCTGATGGCGCTCGTGTGGGTGTTGCCGGTCTACGCGCTGATGTTCCACCTGTTTGGCCTGTACCGTGGGCTGTGGGTATTTGCGAGTCTGCCCGACCTGATGCGCATTTCGAAAGCGGTCGTCGGCGGTGGCGTTATCGTGATGATCGGGGCTGTGATGTTCCAGCCGTCGCCAATCATTCCGCGCTCGGTGTTGCTCGTGTCGCCGCTGATGCTGTTTCTCGCGATGGGCGGCGCGCGCGCGCTGTACCGCGCGACGAAGGAGTTCTACCTGTACGGCGGGCTGGTCGGGCAGGGCAAGCCCGTGCTGGTGCTCGGCGCCGGTACCGCCGGCGCGAGCCTCGCGCGTGAACTGTCGCGTTCGGGCGAATGGCGTCTGGTGGGCTTGCTCGACGACGACGTCACCAAGCAGGGGCGCGAGATCTACGGTTACAAGGTGCTCGGCTCGTTCAATGACCTGAAGCACTGGACAGACGCGCTGAAGGTCGAATACGCGATCATCGCGATTCCGTCGGCATCGGTCGAGACGCAGCGCAGGGTTGCGACACTGTGCGTGCGCGCCGGTGTGAAAGCGATGGTGCTGCCGTCGCTGACCGCGCTGATGCCGGGGCAGGGCTTCCTGTCACAGGTACGGAGCATCGATCTCGAGGATCTGCTCGGCCGCGACGCGGTGACGATCGACACACCGCACGTCGAGGCGTTGCTGCGCGGCCGCGTCGTGATGGTGACGGGTGCGGGCGGGTCGATCGGCTCGGAGCTATGCCGGCAGATTCTCCGTTTTGCGCCGGCGCAACTCGTCGCGTTCGACTTGTCCGAATACGCGATGTATAGGCTGACGGAAGAGTTGCGCGAGCGTTTTCCCGATCAGCCAGTGGTGCCGATCATCGGCGACGCGAAGGATTCGCTGTTGCTCGATCAAGTGATGTCGCGCCATGCGCCGCACATCGTGTTCCATGCGGCGGCGTATAAGCATGTGCCGCTGATGGAAGAGCACAACGCGTGGCAGGCGCTGCGCAATAACGTGCTCGGTACGTATCGCGTCGGGCGCGCGGCGATTCGTCACGGCGTGCGTCATTTCGTGCTGATCTCGACCGACAAGGCGGTCAATCCGACCAATGTGATGGGCGCGAGCAAGCGTCTCGCCGAGATGGCCTGCCAAGCGCTGCAGCAGACGAGCGGCGGCACGCAGTTCGAGACCGTGCGCTTCGGTAACGTGCTCGGCAGCGCCGGCAGCGTGATTCCGAAGTTCCAGCAACAGATCGCGAAGGGGGGGCCGGTGACGGTCACGCATCCCGAGATCACGCGATTTTTCATGACGATCCCCGAAGCATCGCAACTCGTGCTGCAGGCATCGAGCATGGGGCATGGCGGAGAAATCTTCATTCTCGACATGGGCGAGCCGGTAAAGATCGTCGATCTCGCACGTGATCTGATCCGCCTGTATGGGCTTTCGGAAGGGCAGATCCGGATCGAATTCACGGGCCTGCGGCCGGGCGAGAAGCTTTATGAGGAACTGCTCGCGGATGATGAAACGACGACGCGTACGCCGCATCCGAAGCTGCGGATTGCGCGCGCACGCGAAGTGCCGGATCATCTGCTCGATGAATTGCTGCCGTGGCTGATGCAGAATCGCGTGCTGAGCGACGACGAGGTGCGGCGCGATCTGCGGCGCTGGGTGCCGGAATATCAGACGACGGTGACTCCGGTGCTTCAGAGCGTGTCGAGACGGGCGATTGCCTCCGAGTGATCGCGCCGTAATCGGTCGCGATGAAATAACGTACGATCGCGGAATCCATGCCGTTCAGTAGCGAACTGAGCGGCATTTTTATTGGTGGGTCCGCCGCAAACACCGCCGGATTGGCGCGTGAAGCATGGCAGAGGCGATGCTTCCAGTTGTGCAACGTCCGAGGCTCGTGCGACGCCTATTGGAGCGTGACCGCAGAGGCAAACTACGCTGCCCGAACTTCGGGTTCGATACATCGGAGTATTTGACTACCGACCGATTCCTTCCTATGTTTTCCTCAAGGTAGCCGTGCGATTGCCGTAAAGAAAAAAGGCGAACAGCCAAATACGAGGCTCTACGGTCCATACCAATTCGATGAAAACGGAACAACTTGTCAGGGGAATAGGCGCGGCGCTCATGGTGCTCGCGCTGGCAGGCTGCGGCGGCGACGACGCTGGTCCGGCTGCGACTTCTGCGCAGGCGGTCAAACTATCGGCGCTGCGAGCCACGGGCAACGTGGTGAGCGCCGCGCCGATGAGCGCGACGGCGCCGGTCCATGTTGTGTTGGTGCTCAAGCTGAATGACGAAGCCGGGTTGAACCGCTTTCTGCAGCAAGCGCGAACTCCGGGAAGCGCGAGTTTCGGGGCCGTGCTGACCTCCGCGCAGATCGCCGCACAATACGCACCCAGCGCAGGCCAGGTCGCCACCGTGAAGACTTACTTGGCAAGTAAGGGCTTCACGAACATCAGCGTGGCCGGCAACAACATGATCGTCGAAGCCGATGCCCCGGCCGGCGTGATATCGGGCGTGTTTCAGACGACGCTCGTACCGGTCGCGATGGCGGACGGCACCAGCACGCATATCAATACCGCCCCGGAGACGGTGCCCAATGCGATCGGCGGTGTCGTTCAAGGGGTGCTCGGGCTCGATACCGCGACCCGCCTGCACCCCAATTTCGTACGCGCTTCCGATGCCGCCGCCGCGCCGACCGCGAACGCCTCGCCGACGACTTCCGCCGTCGCGGTGGGTCACAATCCGACGGATTTTCCCCGCATCTATTCCGTCGGCAGTGCCCCGGCGGCGGTGAACACCATAGTAGGCATCATTGCCGAAGGAGACGTGACGCAGTCCGTCATCGACTTGGCGACGTTCGAAAGCAATAACCACCTGCCTGCCGTACCCGTTTCCGTGATTCATGCCGGGCTGTCGAGTGGGGACACGAGCGCAACCACG
>NZ_JBYQCG010000230.1:7896-103156 GCF_057837105.1 Burkholderia sp. APQ4-4ca
GCTCGGGCTCGATACCGCGACCCGCCTGCACCCCAATTTCGTACGCGCTTCCGATGCCGCCGCCGCGCCGACCGCGAACGCCTCGCCGACGACTTCCGCCGTCGCGGTGGGTCACAATCCGACGGATTTTCCCCGCATCTATTCCGTCGGCAGTGCCCCGGCGGCGGTGAACACCATAGTAGGCATCATTGCCGAAGGAGACGTGACGCAGTCCGTCATCGACTTGGCGACGTTCGAAAGCAATAACCACCTGCCTGCCGTACCCGTTTCCGTGATTCATGCCGGGCTGTCGAGTGGGGACACGAGCGCAACCACGGAATGGTCGCTCGATAGCCAGACCATCGTCGGGATGTCCGGCGGCCTCAAGCAACTGAATTTCTACGTTGCGCGGTCGTTTGCCTGGAGCGATATGGCGCTGGCGATCAATCGCGCCGTGACCGACAACACTGCTCGGGTCATCAACATGTCGATCGGCGGGTGCGAGAACTGGGCGCCGACGGCGGTCATCGACACGTTGTTCCAACTCGCCGTCGCGCAGGGGCAGACTTTTTCGGTCAGCTCCGGCGATTCAGGCAGCGTGGCATACGGCTGCAGTGGCACATCGGTGCAATATCCCGCAACGTCACCGTATGTAGTGGCCGTTGGCGGCACGACGCTCTATACGAACGGGAACGGCAGCTATGCAGGCGAGACGGCCTGGGATTCCAGTGGGGGCGGCATTAGCGGTATCGAGCCGATTCCATCGTGGCAGTCGAATGTTCCGGCGCTCAAGGGGCGCGCTTTTCGGGGCATGCCGGACATCGCGTTCGACGCCGATCCGAACAGCGGCGAAGCAGTCGTCGCGGGCGGACAACTCGTGATAATGGGTGGGACGAGCCTGTCCGCGCCGTTGTTTGCTGCGACCTGGGCGCGCATGCTGTCCGGGGCCTGCGCAACGAATCTTGGTTTTGCGGCGCCCACGCTGTACAGCGCCCAGGTCAAGACGCCCTCGATCTTTCGCGATATCACCTACGGATCGAACGGCGCATACGGTGCAGGCTCGGGATGGGATTTCGTGACCGGCTGGGGCACGCCGAACGTCAGCGCGATGTATTCTGCGATATGTGGTCCGACAGCGGCGATTTACGGCGGTGTGATCAATCAAGGTACGACGCTCAGGCCGGGGCAAATCGCATATTCGGGTTCCAGAAGCCATCAGTTGGTCATGCAGAATGACGGCAACCTCGTGCTTTACAACACGACCAATGGTGCCGCGGTGTGGAATTCAGGCACTTACGGAAATCCCGGCGCGTATGCCGCCTTCCAAGGCGATGGCAACTTCGTGGTGTACGGCGCGAGCGGTAATGTGCTGTGGAACTCGGCGACCAGCAGCACGTCCTACAGCCAGTTTCTTGTCGTGCAGGACGACGGCAATCTGGTGATCTACCGATCATTCGTCCCGGTATTCTCCACATCGACCGCTTCCAGCGGATATGCAAACTCCCCGGCCGGCCCGGCCGTATGGAAGGGCGGTGTTGCCCTCGGCAGTGGCCAGAGTTTTACTTCAGGCAATGGTGCGAACGTGCTGATCATGCAGGGAGACGGAAATCTCGTGCTGCTCCGCCAGGGCGTTGTGCAATGGAATTCCGGTACGTATAGTCATCCGGGCGCATTCGCGGCGATGCAAACGGATGGCAATCTGGTCGTCTACAGTCCGACGGGGGCCCCGCTCTGGTATTCCGGCACCAGCGGCAATTCAGGCGCGGCGACTTATGTTCAGGACGACGGCAACGTCGTGATCTATGTGCCGCTGCCGCGCTGGAGCACGAATACAGCAGGTGCCTAGCAGCTTCACTCGTCGCTTCGCGACCGAATATCGCACGGCCGCCGTGACCGGCGGCGGGCCGCGCGAGCCGGGCAACACGCCGGCCGCGGCTCCTCAATGCCCCCGCCGCTCCTTCCTCACCACCATCCACCGCGGCGCCCTGAACCTGACGATGCTGAGATAAAGCCACACATACGTCAGCGCGAACAGCACGACGAACACGAACAGATGCACCGTATGCCGCCAGAACAGCGTCGCCGGAATCACCGCGACGAGGCACAGCAGCCACAGATAAGGTGAAGTCAACGAATTCCGCCGCGTCAGATCATGCGCGTGCTTCGTCCCCACGGCCCACCGCATCAGCCGCTTGTACACGAGCATATGCAGATGCACGCCGTCCGGAATCCCCGGCGACATCCCGCGGATGAACTTCTTCCGGTAGATCGAGAAGCAGGTCTCGAAGATCGGATACATGAACAGCAGCACCGGATACCACGCGGACACCTCGCGGTTGCGCATCACGAGCATGATCGCGAGCTCCGCGAGCATGAAGCCGATGAAATACGCGCCGCCGTCGCCGAGGAAGATCAGCCCCGCCGGGAAATTCCACAGAAAGAAGCCGAGCACCGCGCCCATCATGATGATCGACGCGGACATCACGACCGGGTCGTTCACATGGAACGCGACATACGCGAGCGACGCGAACATCATGAAGCTGACCATCGACGCGAGCCCGTTGAACCCGTCGATGATGTTGATCGCGTTCGCGAGCGCCGCGACCGCGAGCACCGTGATGAACGCCGAGATGGCCACGTAGCCGAGCAGGAAATCGAGCGGCGGCACGCTGATGCGCTTGACCGCGATGCCCAGCAGCCAGAACGCCAGCGCGGCCGCGCCCATCGTGCAGAGCAGCCGCGCACGCGGCGACACGCGCTTGGTCAGGTCCTCGACGAGGCCGGAGAGGAAAGCCGGCAGCCCGCACGCGGCGATCCCGAGAATGCTGCCGGAGATCGTCGGATAGCGCCGGGACAGCACCAGCGCGGCCACGACGACCCCGGCGAGGATCCCGATGCCCCCGACGCGCGGCACGGGCCGCACGTGGAATTTCTGCACGCCGGCCAGGTCGCTGTCGATCGAGAATTTCTCGTGAAGGTGCGCGTAGCGCACGATGAACAGCGTGACGAGCAAGGAGACGATGAAGCCGGACGCGAAGCTGAGCATGGGATCGCTCGAAAAATGGACAGCGGATTATACAAAACCGCGCGGGTTGCCCTCCTGCCATCGCCAGTGGTCGGCACACATGTCCTCGATGCCGAGCGTCGCACGCCAGCCGATGACGTCGGCCGCGGCCTGCGGATTCGCATAGCACTCGGCGATGTCGCCCGGGCGGCGCGCGACGAGTTCGTACGGCACCGGCCGGCCCGACGCCTTCTCGAACGCACGCACGACTTCCAGCACGCTGTAGCCTTGCCCGGTGCCGAGGTTCACGACGAAGCTCGCGTCGCGCTTGGCCAGTGCGTCGAGCGCGGCGATGTGCCCCTTCGCGAGATCGACGACGTGGATGTAGTCGCGCACGCCGGTGCCGTCCGGCGTCGGATAATCCGAACCGAATACACGGAGCTTTTCCAGCTTGCCGACCGCGACCTGTGCGACGTACGGCATCAGGTTGTTCGGGATGCCGGCCGGATCCTCGCCGATCAGCCCGCTCGCGTGCGCGCCGACCGGGTTGAAGTAGCGCAGCGTCGCGATGCGCCACGACGGGTCCGACACTTCGAGATCGCGCAGGATCTGCTCGGCGATCAGCTTCGACTGGCCGTACGGGTTCGTCGCGGCGAGCGGGAACGATTCGTCGATCGGCGAGCGTTCGGGCACGCCGTACACGGTCGCGGACGAGCTGAACACGAACTGCCTGACGTTGCGCTCGCGCATGACCTTGAGCACGGCGAGCAGTCCGCCGATGTTGTTCTGGTAGTACTCGAGCGGCTTCGCGACCGATTCGCCGACGGCCTTGAGCGCCGCGAAGTGAATCGTGCCGGTGATCGGGTGCGCGTCGAATACCTTCGCGAGCGCGGCTTCGTCGCACACGTCGACCTGATGGAACGCGGGCGTCTTGCCCGTGATCCGCTCGATGCGGCGCACGGATTCGGCCTTGCTGTTCACGAGGTTGTCGACGATCACGACGTCGTAGCCGTTGTCGAGCAGCTCGACGGCCGTGTGCGAGCCGATGTAGCCCGCGCCGCCGGTAACGAGGATGGTGCCTTTAGCGGTCATGCTGATGCGCTCCTTCAGAGTGTGAATCCCGTCAACGAATGGATGGTCTCCCTGTAGCGTTCGACGACCTGCTGTTCGTCGAATTCCGCCGCGACCTTGTGCCGGCCGCGTACGCCCATCGCCGCACGGCCTTGCGGCCCGAGCGCGATCATGCGATTCAGTTGTTCGGCGAGGCTCGCGCTGTCGCGTACGCGGCACAGGAAGCCCGTTTCGCCGTCGGCGACGACGTCGCGGCAGCCCGGCACGTCGGTCGCGACGATCGGGCGGCCCATCGCCGATGCTTCCATCAACGTGCGCGGCACGCCTTCGCGGTACGACGGCAGCACGACGCAATCGGCCGCCGCGATATGCGGGCGCACGTCGTGCGCTTCGCCGAGATACTCGACGATGCCTTCGTCGACCCACGCGTCGACGTCCGTGCGACCGATCGCGCTCGGATTGTCGACGCCGAGCGGCCCGAGCAACTGGAAGCGCGCGTTCGGGAAGCGCGCGCGTACGAGACGCGCGGCTTCCACGTATTCGCGCACGCCCTTGTCCCACAGCAGCCGGCCGATCAGGATGAAGACGGGCGCGGCGCCGCCCGGCAGCGGCACGGGCGAGAACTGTTCGAGATCGACGCCTTCGCCGTGCAGCAGCCGCGCGCGCTCGGGATGTGCGAGCAAGCGCTCGTCGGTGAAGGTCGCGAGATCGTCGCGATTGAGGAACCACACCTCGCGCGGGAAGCGGAACGCGAACCGGTACAGGCGCTTCGCGACGCTCGCCGCGCGGCTCTTCTGGATGAACACGTAGCCGAGGCCGGTCGTCACCGCGATCGACGGCACGCGCGCGAGCCACGCGGCCACCGAGCCGTAGATATTCGGCTTGATCGTGTAATGGAACACGAGATCGGGCCGCAGCGCGCGGTAGTGGCGCGCGAGCGCGGCGAGCGTGCCGAGATCCTCGCGCGGGCTCGTGCCTTTCGACGCGATCGCGAGCGCCACATAGCGGCAGCCCATCTGCTCGAGCAGCGGCACCGTACGGTCGTGCGGCGCGATCACGATGACCTCGGCGCCGCGCGCGACGAGCGCACGGATCAGCCCGTGGCGATACGTATGGATCGCCCAGGCCGTGTTGCAGACGAGCGCGATGCGCAGCGGGGAGGTGGCGGACATGAAAAAAAGAAAAAATAAAGCGTCGAAATGGGCGAGCGGGCCGGATGCGCGTCAGGCGGACGGCCGCGCGGCGAACAGCGTCTGCTTGATGCGCTGCAGCGTACGGTACGGCGTGACGAAATGCAGCAGGTTCTTGGCGAGGCCGGCCCAGTCGTACGGGTTCAGCACGTTGAAGTGGCGCAACAGCAGCGTGAGCGTCGACACCAGCTGGCGCCGGCGTTTGGTCGCGCTGATCCCGCCCTCGTTAAGCTCGTAATACAGGCCGAGTTCCGGCAGGTTCGCGCAATCGTAGCGTTGCATTAACCGTAAAAAAAGATCGAGATCCTCGGCCGCGCGGTACTGCGCCCGATAGTTGCCCACCTCGCGCACGGCGTCGATGCGCAACATGACCGACGGATGCACGAGCGGCGAGCGCAGGAAGCGCGTGCGGCGCAGCGTGCGCGGATCGGCGGGCGGTGTCAGCATGAAGCGCGGCTCGCCGGCGCGCGACACGACCTGCGTCCACATGCCGACGCAGGCCACGCGCGGGTGGGCGCCGAGATAGGCGCGTTCTTTCGCCAAGCGCTGCGGCGCGGCGAGATCGCCCGCGTCGATGCGGGCCGCATAGCGGAAGCCGCGCGCGGCGAGCGCGTCGATGCCGGCCGCTAGCGCGCGTTCGATGCCACCGTTCTGCGGCATGCGCAGCACGTCGATCGACAGGCCCGGCAGGTCGGGCGCGACGATCGGCGGCGTGCTGCCGTCGTCGACGATCAGCACGTGCACGCGCGCATCCTCGCGAAACGACGCGAGGGTCCGGACGACGTCGTCGTGCCCGTTGTAGGCCGGCATCAGCACGGCCACGTCGTCGAGCGGGGGCGGGCAATCGGGGGGCGTCATGTTCGCAGCTTGAAACGGATGTAATAAAAGTTGACGGCGGCGGCGGCGAGGTAGCCGGCCGCCAGCCCGACGAGCGCGCCGTACAGGCCGAGCCGCGGGATCGCGAACAGGTTGACGAGCGCGGCGATCGCCAGCGCGAGCAGCCATTTCGTGAGCAACACGAATTTTGCTTGATATTTGAGAACGATAAGATTGCCTATCGCCTCGATGCCGGCCGGCACGGACAGCCAGACGGCCCAGCGGAAGATGTCGACCGACGCCTCGTAGCCGCGGCCGAACACCTTGCCGACGATCAGCGGGGCGGCCGCGTCGAGCACGAGTGCGCCGGCCGTCATCAGGCCGGCCGTCATCGCGATCAGCCGGACGATGTTGCGGCGCAGCCGCGCGACGTCCTGCACGCGGTAGACGAACGCGGGCGCGATGGTCTGCGCGAGCATCAGCGCGAGCGTGATCCAGTTCTCGTTGAGCTGCTGCGCGGCCGAATAGCGGCCGAGATCGGCGAACGACACGTGGCGCTCGAGCATCAGGCGGTCGAGTTTCAGGAACAGGTACATGCAGATGAGGCCGAGCCAGAACACGGTGCCGGCCGTGGCAAAGTGCCGGAACAGCGATGTGTCGAACGTCCAGCCGAGCGCGCCGCCGTTACGATGGCGGTAGTACAGCAGCAGCGCGAGGCCGATCGCGGCGGCTTCCAGCGCCCACAGCCACGCGAAGCGGGCAGGGCCGGCGGCGGCACGCACCAGCAGCCAGACGAGCAATGCCTTCGCGAGCGCGGTGACCATGCTGGTGACGAGCTGCGGCTTGCTGTAGGTCATGCTCTGCAGCCACGCGTTGATCACGCCGACGAACGGCTCGCGGAACACCATCGTGACCGCGAGGCCCGCGAGCATCGCGCCGACCAGCGGGTCGAACGCGCCCGCGGCGATCGCGATCCAGGTCGCGGCGAGCGCGGCGACCGACACGGCGATGCGCAGCACGAACGCGCTGCCGAGCACCGCGCCGAGCTGGGCGGGCGGGCGCTGGACGATGGTCGGGACGAGGATTTCCGCGCCGCACACCCAGGTGAGCGGCGCCAGTACCAGGAGAAGCGTATTCGCATACTGCCATTTGCCGAACACATCTGGCCCGAAATAACGGGCCAGCAGGCCGCTGATCGCGATCGCGACGCCGATCTGCGTGAGCCGTTCGAGCCCCAGCCAGACGAGGTTCGCGACGGCCTTCGCGACGTCCGGGTTGCCGAAGCGCTTCAGCATGCGCGGCGGCGGCTGCGCGCGCGGGAGGCGGCCGGAAGCGGCGGGTGGGCGGTGGCGGAGCGGCTAGGCATTAAAATGGGCGATATGCGCGTCATCAAAACCCGCGATTATAAGTGGGATCGCGACCGCTCCAGCCGTTCCGCTCCTTGTTTTACGGGCCGCCTGTATCATGCGCGGCACCGGCGAGAGGCGGCCAGCCAAGCCAGACAATTTTCCATGCACGCAACTGAGAGAGAAGAGAATCGATGATCTCCCAATCCATCTTCAAGGCATATGACATCCGTGGCGTGGTCGGCAAGACACTCGACGTCGACACGGCGCGCGGGATCGGCCGCGCATTCGGTAGCGAAGTGCGTGCGCAGGGCGGCGATGCGGTCGTCGTCGCGCGCGACGGCCGCCTGTCCGGGCCGGAACTCGTCGGCGCACTGGCCGACGGCCTGCGTGCGGCCGGTGTCGACGTCGTCGACGTCGGCATGGTGCCGACGCCGGTCGGCTATTTCGCGGCGAACGTGCCGCTGGCGCTGAAGGGCGGCGAGCGCCGCGTCGATTCGTGCATCGTCGTCACGGGCAGCCACAACCCGCCCGACTACAACGGCTTCAAGATGGTGCTGCGCGGCGCCGCGATCTACGGCGAGCAGATCCAGGCGCTGTATCGCCGCATCGTCGACGAGCGGTTCGAGACGGGCAGCGGCACCTATGAGGAAATCGACGTCGCCGATCAGTACATCGCACGCATCGTCGGCGACGTGAAGCTCGCGCGGCCGCTGAAGCTCGTGGTCGACGCCGGCAACGGTGTCGCGGGCCCGCTCGCGACGCGCCTGTTCAAGGCGCTCGGCTGCGAGCTCGTCGAACGCTTCACGGACATCGACGGCACGTTCCCGAACCACCACCCCGATCCCGCCCACCCGGAAAACCTGCAGGACGTGATCCAGGCGCTGAAGGACACCGACGCCGAGATCGGCTTCGCGTTCGACGGCGACGGCGACCGCCTGGGCGTCGTCACGAAGGACGGCCAGATCATCTATCCGGACCGCCAGCTGATGCTGTTCGCGGAAGAAGTGCTGTCGCGCAATCCGGGCGCCCAGATCATCTACGACGTGAAGTGCACGCGTCACCTCGCGCAGTGGGTGAAGTCGAAGGGCGGCGAGCCCTTGATGTGGAAGACGGGCCACTCGCTCGTGAAGGCGAAGCTGCGCGAGACGGGTGCGCCGCTCGCGGGTGAAATGAGCGGCCACGTGTTCTTCAAGGATCGCTGGTACGGCTTCGACGACGGGCTGTACACCGGCGCGCGCCTGCTCGAGATTCTCGCGAAGACGGCCGATCCGAGCGCGCTGCTCAACAGCCTGCCGGACGCGATGAGCACGCCCGAACTGCAGCTCTGGCTCGACGAAGGCGAGAATTTCCGCCTGATCGAGCAACTGCAGAAAGAGGCGAAGTTCGACGGCGCCGACGAAGTCGTGACGATCGACGGCCTGCGTGTCGAGTACCCGGACGGCTTCGGCCTCGCGCGTTCGTCGAACACGACGCCGGTCGTCGTGATGCGCTTCGAGGCCGAGACGCAGGAAGGGCTCAAGCGCATCCAGGAAGACTTCCGCCGCGTGCTGACGGCCGCGAAGCCGGACGTCAAGCTGCCGTTCTGAGCGTCGGCGGCCGGCGGGCCGCCCGTACGACGGCTGGTTCATCGGCCGTGTTTATCCCGAAAAGCGGCGCGCGCCCCGGGCGCGCGGCCGCTTTTTGTCTGTCCGGCCCGTCGGCCGGGATAAAATCGCCCCTTTATGTCTGTCGCCGGCTGCCAGCCGGCGTTTTTTCAGCGTGCAAAAGATCCTGATCGTGCGCGTGTCGTCGCTGGGCGACGTCGTGCACAACATGCCGGTGATCGCCGATATCCGGCGCCGTCACCCCGATGCGCAGATCGACTGGCTCGTCGAGGAAAGCTTCGTCGACCTCGTGCGGCTCGTCGACGGCGTGCGCAACGTGCTGCCGTTCTCGCTGCGCCGCTGGCGCAAGAAGCCGTTCTCGGGCGCGACGTGGCGCGAGATCCGCGCATTCCGCCGGCGCCTCGCGGCCGAGCAGTACGACCTCGTGATCGACTGCCAGGGCCTCATCAAGACGGCCTGGGTCGCGAGCTGGGCGCGCGGCCCGCTCGTCGGGCTCGGCAATCGCACCGACGGCGCCGGCTACGAATGGCCGGTGCGCTTCTTCTACCGCAAGCGCGTGCCGATCGCGCCGCGCACGCACGTGGTCGAGCGCTCGCGGCAACTCGTCGCGGCCGCGCTGGACGACCCGGCGCCGACCCCGGCCGACCCGGTGGAATTCGGCCTCGACACGCGGGCGGCGGCGCTCGCGGTGGCCGCGCTCGGCCTGAACCTGCCGGTGCCGTACGTCGTGTTCGTCCACGCGACGTCGCGCGCCGACAAGCAGTGGCCGGATGCCGCTTGGATCGAGCTCGGCCAGGCGCTCGTGCGGCGCGGCGCGTCGCTCGTGCTGCCGTGGGGCAACGACGCGGAACGCGCGACCAGCGAGCGGCTCGCGAAGGAATTCGGCGCGGCGGCGATCGTGCCGCCGAAGCTGTCGCTGCCGGCCGTGGTCGGGCTGATCGACGGCGCGGCCGCGACGGTCGGGGTTGATACAGGTCTGGTTCACATCGCGGCCGCGCTGAAGCGTCCGACGGTCGAACTGTACAATTTCGCGACGGCCTGGCGGACCGGCGGCTACTGGTCGCCGAACGTCGTCAATCTCGGCACGGCGGGGCAGCCCCCGTCGATCGCGCAGGTGAAGTCGGCGCTCGCGGGCTTCGGTCTCCTGTAACGCTGTCCATACGCGAACCGATCATGAGCGAATCCCAGATCATCGAAGTCCCGTCCGCCGACTGGAGCGGACACAACCTGTCGGCGCCGCGCGAGCAGTTGCTCGCCGCGGTCGAGGAAGGCAAGGTGCTGTATTTCCCGCATCTGCGCTTCGCGATCGAAGGCGGCGAGGAAGCGCTGCTCGATCCGGCGCTCGCCGATCCGAAACGCAAGAACATCAGCCTCGCGCCGAACGGCGGCGCGCTCGCCGGCGTGCTCGGCGACAGCGTCACGCAATCGGCCGTGCGCGCGCTCGTCGCGCGCTTCCAGCAGCAGGCCGGCACGCTCGTCGACGGCCTCTTTCCCGAATACCGCGGCAAGCTGCGCGTCGCGCCGACGAGCCTGCGGCTGATGCAGGTCGAAACGCGCCAGACGTCGTGGCGCAAGGACGATAGCCGCCTGCACGTCGACGCATTCCCGTCGCGGCCGAACTACGGCGAGCGAATCCTGCGCGTGTTCACGAACGTGAACCCGGCCGGCGCGCCGCGCGTGTGGCGGGTCGGCGAGCCGTTCGAGGACGTCGCGAAGCGTTTCCTGCCGAAGATCCGGCCGCAGTTCCCGGGCTCGGCGTGGCTGCTGAACCTGCTGCACGTGACGAAATCGCCGCGCAGCGCGTACGACCACCTGATGCTGAACCTGCACGACGGGATGAAGGCCGACCTCGACTATCAGAAGACTTGTCCGCAGCAGACGATGCCGTTTCCGCCGGGCAGCGTGTGGATATGTTTCTCCGATCAGACTTCGCACGCTGTGATGTCCGGCCAGTTCATGCTCGAGCAGACCTTCTTCCTGCCGGTCGATGCGATGGTGCGTCGCGAGTGCGCGCCGCTCGGCATTCTCGAACGCCTGACGGGCAGGGCGCTGGTTTGAGCGCGCCTCTGCTTCGACGTCACTCGAGGGCGGCCGCATGCTGAGGGCGATCTATCGTGCGCTGTGGTGGCTCGTCGCGCCGGCCGCCGTGATCCGGCTCTATGTGCGTTCGCGCAAGGAGCGCGGCTATCGCGAGCATATCGGCGAACGCTTCGGCCGCGTCGCGGGCCGCTCGCCGGACGATCGCGCGCCGCTGATCTGGGTGCATGCGGTGTCGGTCGGCGAGACGCGCGCCGCGCAGCCGCTGATCGACGCGCTGATGCATGCGCGCCCCGATGCGCGCATCCTGCTCACGCACATGACGCCGAGCGGCCGCGCGACGGGCGAACAGATCTTCGGCGATCGCGTGCTGCGCTGCTACCTGCCGTACGACATGCCGGGCGCGGTGCGGCGCTTCCTGCGCGCATGGCGGCCGACGCTCGGTCTCGTGATGGAAACCGAGGTGTGGCCGACGTTGATCGACGAGTGCCGCCGCGCGGATGTGCCGCTCGTGCTGACCAATGCGCGGATGTCCGCGCGTTCGTTCCGGCGCGCGGCGAAGTTCGGCACGGCGACGCGCGACGTGTTCGGCGGCTTCTCGCGCGTGCTCGCGCAGAGCCCGGCCGATGCGGAGCGGCTGACGTCGCTCGGCGCGCGCAACGTGACCGTGCTCGGCAACCTGAAGTTCGACATGACGACGCCGCCGGAACTCGCGGCGCGCGGCCATGCGTGGCGCGACGCGATCGGCGCGCGGCCGGTGTGGGTCGCCGCCAGCACGCGCGAGAACGAGGAGGCACTCGTGCTGCAGGCGTTCGCGGAAATGCGCACGCCCGGCGCGCTGCTGGTGCTCGTGCCGCGTCATCCGCAGCGCTTCGCCGAGGTCGAGGCGCTCATCGTGCGCAACGGGCTCAAGTGCGTGCGGCGCTCGGTCTGGGCGGCCGATGCGGCCGCGCTCGCGGCGGGCCGGCCGGCCGCCGAACCGTTGGCCGGCGACGTGACGGTGCTGCTCGGCGATTCGATGGGCGAGCTCGGCGCGTACTACGCGGCGGCCGATATCGCGTTCATCGGCGGCAGCCTGTTGCCGCTCGGCGGGCAGAACCTGATCGAAGCGTGCGCGGTCGGCGTGCCGGTGCTGATCGGGCCGCACGTGTTCAACTTCACGCAGGCGACCGCGGACGCGGTCGCGGCCGGCGCGGCGATGCAGGTCGCGGATCCGCTCGATCTCGCGCACGTGCTCGACGCGCTGTTCGTCGACAAGGCGCGGCGCATCGCGATGGGCGCGGCCGGCGCGGCCTTCGCGTCGCGTCACCGCGGCGCGACCGCGCGCACGGTCGACGTGCTCGCCGCGTTGCTGCCGCCCGCCGAAGCCGGTGCGCGTGGGCTGCCGGGCGGGCTGGGCGCCGCTTCCGAAGACGAATAGACGAAGGGCGGCGCAAGGCCGCCCGCGCACGCATGGCGGCGACGCGAGCCGCCGCCATGCCGCTCACACCGTCAGCAAGCCCTTCTTCTCGATGAACGCGATCACGTCCGCGACGCCGTCGAGCGCCTTCAGGTTCGTCATCACGTAAGGCCGTTCGCCGCGCATCTTCCGCGTGTCGGATGCCATCACGTCGAGATTCGCGCCGACCAGCGGCGCGAGGTCGGTCTTGTTGATCACGAGCAGGTCGGACTTCGTGATGCCGGGGCCGCCCTTGCGCGGAATCTTCTCGCCGCCGGCCACGTCGATCACGTAGATCGTCAGGTCCGACAGCTCGGGGCTGAAGGTCGCCGCGAGATTGTCGCCGCCGGACTCGATGAACACGATGTCGGCATCCGGGAAGCGCGCGAGCATCCGGTCGACGGCCTCGAGGTTGATCGACGCGTCCTCGCGGATCGCCGTGTGCGGGCAGCCGCCCGTTTCGACGCCCATGATGCGTTCCTCGGGCAGCGCGCCCGCGACTGTCAGCAGCCGCTGGTCTTCCTTCGTATAGATGTCGTTCGTGATCGCGACGAGGTCGTACCGGTCGCGCATCGCCTTGCACAGCATTTCGAGCAGCGTGGTCTTGCCGGAGCCGACGGGGCCGCCGATGCCGACGCGCAGCGGCGGCAGTTTTTTCGTGCGGTGGGCGGGGGAGGGAGCGGGTGCGTTCATGGCGTGGATCAAGTTCAGGAGCGGAACAACCGCGAGTACTGGGTTTCGTGCCGCGCGGACAGGATGCCGAGCTGCGGCGCGAACGTGTTGACGGCGTCGGGCGGCGTCGCGAGCGCGCGGCGCACGGCCGCGTCGATCGCGCCGCGCAGCGCGACGATGATGCGTTGCCCGGCGAGCTGGCCGAGCGGCACGGCCTTCAGCGCGGCGGACGTCTGGTTCTCGACCCAGCCGAATGCGTACGCGGCGAGCGTCGCGTCGGCGCTGGCGTCGTGTGCGGCCGCCGCATATGCGAACGCGGTCGGTAGCGCGACCGGCGACAGCGACGCGAGCGTCGCGCGGCGGGCGGCGTCGCCCCATTCGAGCGACGCGCACAGCTGCGCGAGCGACCAGCCCATCTGTTCGGTTTCGCGGCGCAGTTCGGCCGATTCCCGGCTCGCGACGAACCACGCGTTTTCGGCGACGAGCGCGTGCGTGTCGTGCGTCTGCCAGCGGTTGAGCTGGTGCGCGAGGAACGGCAACTCGCCGTGCGCGAGCACGTCGGTCAGGCCGCTGGCGATCCAGTCGCGCGCGGAATCGGCGTCGTGGATCAGGTTCGCGTCGAGCGCGGCTTCGAGGCCCTGCGAATAGCTGTACGCGCCGATCGGCAATGCGGGCGATGCGAGGTGCAGCAGCGCGACGAGTTCAGTGGTGGTCATGACCGTGGTGGCCGTGCGTGCAGCCGGGACCATGCTGATGATCGTGATCGTGCGAATGCCCGTGGTGTTCGCCGAACACCTGCTGCGCGAGCGCGTAATCCTCGGCGAACGTCGCATCGTGCCCGTGCTTGTGGCCGCCGCCGTACGCGCCGGCTTCCGGCTGGAACGGCGCGCGTGCCTCTTCGACCTGCGTGCCGAGCCGGCGCAGCATGTCCGCGAGCACGGGATCGGCTTCGAGCTTCAGGTAGCCGTCGCCGATTTCGACCGGCGTATGACGATTGCCGAGGTGATACGCGGCACGCATCAGCGTGAGCGGGTCGGCCGCGCGCACGAGCAGCACGGTTTCGGGTGCCGCGGCGATGCGCACGAGCCCGCCGTCGTCGGCGACGAGCACGTCGCCGTCGCGCAGCACGGTGCCGCGCGGCAGCAGGACCGCGACGGCCTCGCCGCTGTCGAGCGTCGCCGCGAGGCGGCTCTTGCAGCGCGCGTCATAGGCGAGCGTGAGCGTCGGCGCGCGTGCGACGAGCGACGCGGCGAGTTTCACGTTCGGGGCAATGCGTTTGTCGAGGGTGCGCATGAAGCTGAGGATTCCGGATCAGAACAGGAAATAGCGCTGCGCCATCGGCAGCACCGTCGCCGGTTCGCAGGTGAGCAACTGGCCGTCGGCGATCACGTCGTAGGTTTCGGGATCGACGCTGATCGACGGACGCCATGCGTTGTGAATCATGTCGGCCTTCGTCACGTTGCGGCAGTTGCGCACCGGCACGATCCGCTTCGCGAGGCCGTAGCGCTCCGCGATGCCCGCGTCGGCCGCCATCTGCGACACGAAGGTCAGCGACGTGCGCGCGAGCGCGCCGCCACGCGTCGCGAACATCTCGCGATAGTGAACCGGCTGCGGCGTCGGGATCGACGCGTTCGGGTCGCCCATCTGCGCGACGGCGATCATCCCGCCCTTCAGGATCATCGACGGCTTGATCCCGAAGAACGCGGGTTCCCACAGCACGAGGTCGGCCCATTTGCCGGGCTCGATCGAGCCGACTTCGTGCGCGATGCCGTGCGTGAGCGCCGGGTTGATCGTGTACTTCGCGACGTAGCGCTTCGCGCGGAAATTGTCGTTGCGCGAGCTGTCTTCCGGCAGCGCGCCGCGCTGCACTTTCATCTTGTGCGCGGTCTGCCACGTGCGGATGATCACTTCGCCGACGCGGCCCATCGCCTGCGAATCGGACGACAGCATCGACAGCGCGCCGAGATCGTGCAGGATGTCCTCGGCCGCGATCGTCTCGCGGCGAATGCGCGATTCGGCGAACGCGAGGTCCTCCGCGATCGACGGATCGAGGTGATGGCACACCATCAGCATGTCGAGATGCTCGTCGAGCGTGTTGATCGTGTACGGGCGCGTCGGATTGGTCGACGACGGCAGCACGTTCATCTCGCCGCACACCTTCAGGATGTCGGGCGCATGGCCGCCGCCCGCGCCTTCGGTGTGGTACGTATGGATCGTGCGGCCCTTGAACGCGGCGACCGTCGATTCGACGAAGCCCGCTTCGTTCAGCGTGTCGGTGTGGATCGCGACCTGCGTGTCGGTGTCGTCGGCGACCGACAGGCAGTTGTCGATCGCGGCGGGCGTCGTGCCCCAGTCCTCGTGCAGCTTCAGCCCGATCGCGCCGGCCGCGATCTGCTCGACGAGCGGCTGCGGCAGGCTCGCGTTGCCCTTGCCGAGGAAGCCGAGGTTGATCGGCCAGCCGTCGGCGGCCTGCAGCATCCGCTCCATGTGCCACGGGCCCGGCGTGCAGGTGGTCGCGTTGGTGCCGGTGGCCGGCCCCGTGCCGCCGCCGAGCATCGTCGTGACGCCCGAGGCCAGTGCCTCGTCGATCTGCTGCGGGCTGATGAAGTGGATGTGCGTGTCGATGCCGCCCGCGGTCACGATCAGCCCTTCGCCGGCGATCACTTCGGTCGCCGCGCCAATCGCGATCGTCACGCCCGGTTGAATGTCGGGGTTGCCGGCCTTGCCGATCGCGGCGATGCGGCCGTGCTTGATCGCGATGTCGGCCTTCACGATGCCCCAGTGATCGAGGATCACCGCGTTCGTGATGACGGTATCGGGCACGTCGGCGGCCACGCGCTGCGACTGGCCCATCCCGTCGCGGATCACTTTCCCGCCGCCGAATTTCACTTCCTCGCCGTACGTGGTGAAGTCGCGTTCGATTTCGATCAGCAGTTCGGTATCGGCGAGCCGCACGCGGTCGCCCGTCGTCGGCCCGAACATTTCCGCGTACGCGCGGCGGCTCAAGCGTAGTGTCATGTGCTGTTCCTGAAGAGCGGGGCGGCTTACAGCGGCCCCATCACCTTGCCCTGAAAACCGTAGACGGCGCGCTCGCCCGCGAGGGCGACGAGCTCGACGGTGCGCGTCTGGCCCGGCTCGAAGCGCACGGCCGTGCCGGCCGCGATGTTGAGCCGGAAGCCGCGTGCGGCCGCGCGGTCGAACGACAGCGCGTCGTTGACTTCGAAGAAGTGGTAGTGCGAGCCGACCTGCACCGGGCGATCGCCGGTGTTCGCGACGACGAGCGACAGCGTCGCGCGGCCCGCGTTCAGTTCGTGGTCGCCGTCGTCGGTGAGGATTTCGCCGGGAATCATGCGGGGCTTCACGGAATCGGGTGGTGGACGGTCACGAGTTTCGTGCCGTCGGGGAAGGTCGCTTCGACCTGGATGTCGGGAATCATTTCCGGCACGCCGTCCATCACGTCGTCGCGCGTGAGCAGCGTCGTGCCGTAGTGCATCACCTCGGCCACGGTCTTGCCGTCGCGCGCGGCTTCCATCAGCGCCGCGGTGATGAAGGCGACCGCCTCCGGATAATTGAGCTTCAGGCCGCGCGCGCGGCGGCGTTCGGCAAGCAACGCCGCCGTGAAGATCAGCAGCTTGTCCTTTTCGCGGGGAGTCAGTTTCATGAAGGCAGGCGTTCAGGAAAACGTAATTTTTATCGGTGCGTAAGCGACCGAGCAGGGGTGCGGACCATCGTAGCACCGCGCTGTTTGGCGTGCGTCGTGTATCGCTTATGTAAGCAGCAAGGTGCGTGCCATGAGCGTTCGACGTGCCGCCATGCGCGCCCGTGGTGCGTGATGCATGCAGACTGTGCGTCGCGTGTCGCGGCGTTGCGCCGAAACGGTGCGTAAGGTGGACGTGCTCAGGTCTGCCAGAGACGCAGCGGCCGCGCGTCGACGCCGTGCACGATCGGTCGCAACTGCAGCCAGCAGTCGGTGAAGTGGCGCTGCAGCGCTTCCATCGACGTTGCCAGCGCGCGCACCAGCACGACGCCGGGCGTCACGCAGGTGGCGCCCGCGCGCAGCGTGTCGTCGAACGGCATGCGCGCGGCGAGCGCTTCGGCGAGCGCGGCGTCGCACGCGGCGCCGGCCGCCCACAGCGTGCCGTACGCGGGAAAGCCGGCGAGGCCCTGCAGCGCGCCGCGCAGTGGGTCGCGCGCGTCGAGCAGCGCGCGTTCGGTCCACAGCGGCCGGCCGTCGGCGGCGACAAGCGCCGAGCTCGACGCGATGCGCCCCGCCGACCAGGTTTCGCCGGCGGCCTGCCGGCCGAGCTGCGTCGCGTCCCAGCCGATCGCGCTCGCGCCTGCGCCGAGCGTCACCGTGAAGTCGAGCGACGCGTGCGCCGTGTCGAAGAACAGGTTGTTCTGCGGCAGCCAGTCGAGCTTCGCGTGTTCGCCAACCGTGATGCCGATCCGTTGCGTCGCGTCCAGCCCGTTCGACTTGTACCACTTGGTCGCGCCGGGTGTCGTCAGCACCGCGTGCGTGCCGTCGCCGAGCGCGATGTCGATGTCGAGCCGGTCGCCGCCCGCGACGCCGCCCGGCGGATGGACGATCACCGCGTGGCAGATCGCGTCGCCCTCCGGATACAGCGGCCGCTGCACGCGCAGCGGGCCGTCGTGCAGCCGGTGCGCGAGCGTCGTGCGCGCGCCGTGCCGCTCGAAGCCGAGTTCGAGGCGGCCGCGCCACGACTTGGCGACGGCGGGGCGGGACAGCGTGGCATGCGAATCGGGGGCGGACATCGGCGGCGAACGGGAAACGAGGAAGCGGGTGCGAAGAACGTGGATGCTACCGGAACAATAATGCAGATACTGCATTCGTTGAAAGCGCTGTGCGCGCCGTCCGCACGTGTCACCCGCCGCGCACCGCGGCGCCGGCCGCCACGCCTGCCGTCACACCGCGATCAGCTCGCGCACGCCGTTCGCCTCCATGTCGCGCGCGTCGCCGCCCGCGACGATCTCCCCGCGGCTCATCACCCAGTAGCTGTCCGCAATCGAGCGCGCGAAGTCGTAATACTGTTCGACGAGCAGCACGGTCATCTTCGATTCGTCGACGAGCTGGCGCAGCGTGCGCCCGATGTCCTGGATGATCGACGGCTGGATGCCTTCGGTCGGCTCGTCGAGGATCAGCAACTGCGGCTCGCTCATCAGCGCGCGGCCGATCGCGAGCTGTTGCTGCTGGCCGCCGGACAGGTCGCCGCCGCGCCGTGCGCGCATGTCCTTCAGCACCGGGAACAGGTCGTAGATGCGGTCGGGCACTTTCGACGGCGCCTTGCGGCTCGCCGCGCCGACGAGCAGGTTCTCCTCGACGGTGAGCCGTGGAAAGATGTCGCGGCCCTGCGGCACATACGCGAGCCCGGCCGCGACGCGCGCATACGGCGGCAGCGCGCCGAGTGCGGTGCCGCGCCACGACACGCTGCCGCTTTTCGCGGCGACGACGCCCATCAGGCAGCGCAGCAGCGTGCTCTTGCCGACGCCGTTGCGGCCGAGCAGCACGGTGAGTTTGCCGTCGTCGGCGGCGAGGTTCACGTTGCGCAGGATATGGCTGCCGCCGTAGTACTGGTTCAGCGCTTCGATTTTCAGCATCGCATCATCGTCCGAGGTAAGACTCGATCACCGCATCGTCGCGCTTGACCTGGTCGAGCGTGCCGTGCGCGAGCACCGCGCCTTCGGCCATCACCGTCACACGCCCCGTGTCGCCCGCGAGCGCCGCGACGAACTCCATGTCGTGCTCGACGACCATCATCGAGCAGGTGCCGCGCAGCGTGTTCAGCAGCTCGGCGAGTTCCATCGTCTCGTGGTCGGTCATCCCGGCCGCCGGCTCGTCGAGCAGCAGCAGCGCGGGGCGCTGCATCAGCAGCATGCCGATTTCGAGCCGCTGCTTCTGCCCGTGCGACAGCTCGCCGGCCGCGCGATAGGCCTGGCTTTCGAGGCCGATCAGCGCGAGCGTCTCCTCGATCTTCGCCTGCGCGGTGCGGTCGAGCCGCGCGCGCAGCGACGCGAGCCAGCCCTTGTCGGTCTGCATCGCGAGTTCGAGGTTTTCCCACACCGGATGCTGTTCGAACACGGTCGGCTTCTGGAACTTGCGGCCGATGCCCGCACGCGCGATCTCGGGTTCGTTCATCCGCGCGAGATCGATCGTCTGGCCGAGAAACACCTTGCCCGCATCGGGCCGCGTCTTGCCGGTGATCACGTCCATCATCGTCGTCTTGCCCGCGCCGTTCGGGCCGATCACGCAGCGCAGCTCGCCCGCGTCGATCGCGAGCGACAGCTTCTTCAGCGCCCGAAAGCCGTCGAAGCTCACCTCGATATCCTCGAGATAGAGAATCGTGCCGTGCGACGTGTCGATGCCGGCCGGCACGACGCGCCCCATCGACGCGCTGCCGCTGACGGCGAGCAGCTCGTCTTCGGGCGGCGGCGGCGTGAACTGATAGAGAGCCGTTCCGTTCATGCGCGTTTCCCCTTCGCGAGCACGGTTTCGACGAGGCCCATGATTCCGCGCGGCAGCAAGAGCGGCACGAGCACGAAGATCAGGCCGAGGAAGAACAGCCAGTATTCGGCGAAGTACGCGGTGAAGAAACTCTTCGCGCCGTTCACCGCGAATGCGCCGACGATCGGCCCGATCAGCGTGCCGCGCCCGCCTACCGCGACCCAGATCGCCATTTCGATCGAGTTGCCCGGCGACATCTCGCCGGGATTGATGATGCCGACCTGCGGCACGTACAGCGCGCCGGCGATGCCGCACAGCACGGCCGACACGGTCCACACGAACAGCTTGTACGCGAGCGGGCTGTAGCCGAGGAACATCAGCCGCGTCTCGCCGTCACGCACCGCGGTCACCACGCGCCCGAGCTTGCTCGTGACGATCGCGCGCGCGGCGATGAACGCGAGCACGAGCGTCGCGAAGGTCAGCAGCAACAGCACCGTGCGCGTGCCCGGCGACGTGATCGCGAAGCCGGCGATGCGCTTGAAATCGGTGAAGCCGTTGTTGCCGCCGAAGCCCGTCTCGTTGCGATAGAACAGCAGCATCGCGGCGAACGTCATGGCCTGCGTGATGATCGACAGGTACACGCCCTTCACGCGCGAGCGGAACGTGAAGAAGCCGAACACCCACGCGAGCACGGCCGGCACGAGCACGACGAGCGCGAGCGCCCACGCGAGATGCTGCGTGCCGCTCCAGTACCACGGCAACTGGTGCCAGTCGAGAAACACCATGAAGTCGGGCAGGTCGCTGCCGTACTTGCCGTCGCGGCCGATCTCGCGCATCAGGTACATGCCGATCGCATAGCCGCCGAGCGCGAAGAACAAGCCGTGGCCGAGGCTCAGGATCCCGCAGTAGCCCCACACGAGATCGAGCGCGAGCGCGGCGATCGCGTAGCACATCAGCTTGCCCGCGAGCGTCATCGTGTACGCGGACAGATGGAACGCGCTCGCTTCCGGCGCGACGAGCGCGGCGAGCGGCACGCCGATGCCGATCGCCACGCAAAGCGCGACGAGCGCGAGCCATGCGCGGCGCGACAGCAGCGCGGGGCGGGGCGGCAGGCCGAGCGCGAAGCCGTCCGCCGCGCGCGCGCCGGCGGCGGGCTGCGGCATGCCGGCGACCGGGTTCGACATCGAATCGGTGTATGAAGTCACGTCAAGCCTCCGCGCTGCGGCCCTTCGGCGCGAACATGCCCTGCGGGCGTTTCTGGATGAACAGCACGATCATCACGAGCACCGCGATCTTCGCGAGCACGGCGCCCCAGAACGGTTCGATCGCCTTGCTCGCGAGGCCGAGCCCGAAGCCGCCGAGCACGGTGCCGGCGATCTGCCCGACGCCGCCGAGCACGACGGCCATGAACGAATCGATGATGTAGTTCTGGCCGAGATCGGGACCCACGTTGCCGATCTGCGACAGCGCGCAGCCGCCGAGGCCCGCGATGCCCGCACCGAATGCGAACGCATACGCGTCGACGCGGGCGGTCTTCACGCCGACGCAGGCGGCCATCCGGCGGTTCTGCGTGACGGCGCGCACGAACAGGCCGAGCCGCGTCTTCGTCAGCACGGCCCACGCGACGAACACCACCGCGAGCGCGAACGCGAGGATCGCGAGCCGGTTGTACGGCAGGATCAGGTTCTGCATCACCGTCACGCCGCCGCTCATCCACGACGGGTTCACGACCTGCACGTTCTGCGCGCCGAACAGCATGCGCGTCGCCTGGATCAGGATCAGGCTCACGCCGAAGGTCGCGAGCAGCGTTTCGAGCGGGCGGCCGTACAGATGTCGCAGCACGAGCCGTTCGAGCACGATGCCGACGAGCGCGGCCACCGCGAACGACACCGGCACGGCGACGAGCGGATACCAGTCGAACGCGCCGGGCGCGTAGCGCTGGATCAGCGTCTGCACGACATAGGTTGCGTACGCACCGATCATCAGGAATTCGCCGTGCGCCATGTTGATCACGCCGATCAGCCCGTACGTGATCGCGAGGCCGAGCGCGGCGAGCAGCAGCACGCTGCCGAGCGACAGGCCGGCGAACACCGTGCCGACGATTTCGCCGCGGCGCTGCAGTGCGTGCAACGCATCGAGCCCGTGTTGCGCGGCGTCGCGCACGCGTGCGTCGGGTTCCGCGTAGCTGCCGTCGGCGTTCTTCGCGACGAGCGGGCGCAGTTGTTCAATCATGTCGAGGTCGCTGCGCGCGGCTACCACCTGCACGGCTTCGAGGCGTTTCGCCGGATCGGCGTCGTGCAGCGCGGCAATTGCCCACAGCGCGTCGAGGCGACGTTTCAATGCCGGATCGGTTTCCTTTGCGCGGGCACGATCGATCATCGGCTTGAGCGCCGGGTCGGGCGACTTCAGCAGTGCGTCGATCGCGTCGCGGCGTGCGGCCACGTCGGGCGACGCGAGCGCGAGGCCCGACAGCGCGCCGGCGATCTTCGTGCGCAGCAGGTTGTTCAGCATCACCGGCTGCGCGTCGCCGGCCGGCGTCGCGGCCTGCGTGAGCGCGTCGTGCGCGGTGTCGCCGGACTGGATCAGCAGGCGGCCGTCGCCGGTCGCGAGCGCATCGCCGCTCGACAGCGCGTTGAGCACCGCGACGGCGCGCGGATCGGTGTCTGTGGCGAGCCGTTCGATCGCCGCCGTCTTCGCGTCGAAGTCGTCGCCGGCGAGCGCGGCGGTGTCGGCCGCCGTCAGCGCGAACGCGGCGTGCGGCAGCAGGCCCGCGAGGGCGGCGCATGCCGCGATCGCGCGGGCGGCTCGGCGAAAGCGTGTAGGCATCGGGAAATCCTGTCGGGCGAGGGGAGCGGAGTGGTGCGGCGCCGGCGGTGGCGATTCGTCACGACGAGCGCGGCCGGCGCATCGCGGTGGATGCGCGAGCGGCACGTCGCGCACGAAGCGCGACGCGCCGCACGGCGTCACGCCAGCGCCGCGCGCTGCCGGCGCAGGAACGCCGGAATCGAGCTGACGACGTCCGGCTTGCCCTGGTTGCCCGCGATGAACGGGCTCCACGGTTGCGCGCGCACGGCCGTCTTCGTCTTCCACACGACGTTGAACTGTCCGTCGCCGCGAATCTCGCCGATCATCACCGGCTTGTGCAGGTGATGGTTGCCGTCCATCGTGAGCGTGAAGCCCGACGGCGCGGCGACCGTCTGGCCGATCATCGCGACGCGCACCTTGTCGACGTCGGTGCTCTTCGCCTTCTCGACGGCCTGCTTCCACATATGGATGCCGACGTAGGTCGCTTCCATCGGATCGTTGGTCACGCGCTTCGCGCCGCCGGGCAGGTTGTTCGCCTTCACCCACGCGGCGAACTGGTCCTTGAACTTCGTGTTGGTCGGGTTCTTCACCGACATGAAGTAGTTCCACGCGGCGAGGTGGCCGACGAGCGGCTTCGTATCGATCCCGCGCAGTTCTTCCTCGCCGACCGAGAACGCGACGACCGGCACGTCGGTCGCCTTGATCCCCTGGTTGCCGAGCTCCTTGTAGAACGGCACGTTCGAATCGCCGTTGATCGTCGAGACCACGGTCGTCTTGCCGCCTTGCGCGAAGGTCTTGATGTTCGCGACGATGGTCTGGTAATCGCTGTGGCCGAACGGCGTGTAGACCTCCTGAATGTCGGCGTCCTTCACGCCTTTCGATTTCAGGAACGCGCGCAGGATCTTGTTGGTCGTGCGCGGATACACGTAGTCGGTGCCGAGCAGGAAGAAGCGCTTCGCGCCGCCGCCTTCCGCGCCCATCAGGTACTCGACGGCCGGAATCGCCTGCTGGTTCGGCGCGGCGCCCGTGTAGAACACGTTGCGCGACATTTCCTCGCCTTCATACTGCACCGGGTAGTAGAGCAGCCCGTTCAGCTCCTCGAACACCGGCAGCACGGACTTGCGCGACACCGACGTCCAGCAGCCGAACACGCACGCGACCTTGTCCTGCGTGAGCAGCTGGCGCGCCTTCTCGGCGAACAGCGGCCAGTTCGACGCCGGGTCGACCACCACCGGTTCGAGCTTGCGGCCCATCACGCCGCCGCTCTTGTTGATGTCGGCGATCGTCATCAGCGCGGTGTCCTTCAGCGACGTCTCCGAGATCGCCATCGTGCCCGACAGCGAATGCAGGATGCCGACCTTGATCGGGCCGGTGCCCGCATCGGCCGCGTGCGCGAACGGGCTCTTGCCCGCCAGCGCGAGCGCGCCGGCCATCGAACCGAACTTCAACAGACTGCGACGTTTCATCGGTATCCCCTTGTCGTGTTGGATGCGCGTGCGCCGTGGCGGCGCCGGCCATCGTGTAACGCAAGGCATGTGCCAGTCGCGCGGATGCACGCCCGGCGTGCCTGCGCGGGGCACGGGTGGGCACCGGCGGGCATCGGCGCGGTGCGGATGATGCGCCGTGCAGCATCCGCCGTCCATTGCGGTGCAGGCGCACGGGCGCAAATGGTGCACGACGGTGCGGCGGCGTCGAAACGCAGGCAAACCGGGGAGGAAAAGAAAAACGGGCGCGCAGTGCGCGCCCGTTCGGCGGATCTGTGCGGCCGGCGGCGGGGTGCCGGGCGGCGCGGCGGCACATGATGCGCCGCCGGAAGGATCGGTCAGTAGCGCGGCACGGACGGATCGACGTCGCGCGACCACGCGTCGATCCCGCCTTGCAGGTTGTACAGCTTCGTGAAGCCGCGCGATTCGAGGAACATCGCGACTTGCGCGCTGCGCATCCCGTGATGGCACACGCAGACGATTTCCGCTTCGTCGTCGAGCTCTTCGCTGCGCGCGGGAATCTGCTGCATCGGAATCGACACGCTGCCGGCGATCTGCGCGGTCGCGATTTCCCACGGCTCGCGCACGTCGAGCACGACCGGCGCGGGGCGCGCCGTGTCGCCGAGCCATTCCGCGAGCATCGCGGGCGTCAGGATCTGCATGGAGGCTCCGCCGCTCAGAACTTGAAGCGCGACGGCTCGATCGCGTTGACGAGGTGGTCGATGTACGTTTCGAACACGTCGGCGACGCGGTACTGCTTGTCGTCGATGCGCGTGATGATCTGCGCCTTCATCACCGGACGGCCGCCGACGAACGCCGACAGGCGGCCGCCGACCTTCAGCTGTTCGAGCATTTCCTGCGGCACGACCGGCAGGCCGCCCGCGACGCAGATCACGTCGTACGGCGCCTTGGCCGCCCAGCCGCGCGAGCCGTCGCCCAGCACGACTTCGGCGTTGGTCACGCCGTCGTTGCGCAGGTTGTCTTCCGCGAACTTCGCGATCGCCGGATCGATCTCGACGGCCGTCACGTGCTGCGCGCGATGCGCGAACAGCGCGGCCAAGTAGCCCGAGCCCGCGCCGATCACGAGCACGTTCTCGTGCTTCTTGACCGACAGCTCCTGCAGCACGCGCGCTTCGACGCGCGGAAACAGCATCTTGCTCGTGCCGCCCGGCAGCGGCAGTTCGAGATCGGCGAACGCGAGATCGCGATATTGGGCCGGCACGTAGTTTTCACGCTTGACGATCGACAGCAGGCCCAGGACATCCAGATCCAGCACGTCCCACGGACGGATCTGCTGTTCGATCATGTTGAAACGCGCGTTTTCGATATTCATGGTGTGGTCACGCAGCCAGGTCGGCCATCAGCGGGGATAGAGAAACTTCGTGATTGTACCAAACGGCACGGCCGCGAAGCCTTCAGGCGGCCTGCAACAGACCTTTACCCTTTGCTCTTCTTGATCTGCGCCTCGAACGCGAGGTCGAGCTTGCTCGCCTTGCGCGGCTTTTTGGGGCCAAATTCGTCGACGAACTTGACGAATTCGTCGAGCGGCAGCGGCTCGCAGCGTTTTTCGGCGGTGCCGCCCGAGCGGTCGACGAGATAGAACAGGCCGCCCGCCATCGCGACGGCCGCGAATTGCGGGTTGCCGGAGCGGGCCTTCAGGCGTTCGACCGCGTGGGTCGCTTTGGTGGTGCGCATCTTGGGGTGGCGGAGCGGATGTAAGCCTCACACTCTATCAAACCGGCCACGAGCGTGCGGCCGGCGCCCGCCCGTGGGCCGGCGCGGGAACCGCCCTAAACCGTGCGCGAGTAGCGCTGCTGCGACGTCTGGCCGAGGTACGCGTCGAACGCCATCGCGATGTTGCGCACGACCATCCGGCCGGCCGGATGGGTCGTCAGCCGGTCGCGCGCGATCGTCAGCAGCCCGTCGCGCTCGAACGGTCGCAGCGCGTCGAGCTCGCGCGCGAAATGATCCGCGAAGAGGATCCCGTGCGCGGCCTCGACATGCGAGAACGGCAGTTCGAGGTTGCACATCAATTGCGTGATCACGTCGCGGCGCAGCCGGTCGTCCGGCGTGAGCCGCACGCCGCGCGCGATCGGCAGCCGGCCGGCGTCGAGCGCGGCGCCGTAGGCGGGCAGGTCCTTCGCGTTCTGCGCGTAGAAGTCGCCGACCTTGCCGATCGACGACACGCCGAAGCCGATCAGATCGGTATCCGCGCGCGTGCTGTAGCCCTGGAAATTGCGCTGCAGCGTGCCGTTGCGTTGCGCGCGCACGAGCTCGTCGGACGGCCGCGCGAAGTGGTCCATCCCGATGTACACGTAGCCGGCCGACGTCAGCATGTCGATCGCGAGGCCGAGCAGCGCGATGCGCGTTTCCGGCGGCGGCAGCGTCGCATCGTCGATCTGCCGCTGCATCTTGAACAGATGCGGCATGTGCGCGTAGCCGAACACCGACAGGCGATCGGGAGCGAGTTCGATGATCGTCTCGAGCGTGCGTGCGAACACGGCGACCGTCTGGTGCGGCAGCCCGTAGATCAGGTCGACGCTCACCGAATGGAAGCCCGTCGCCCGTGCGGCGGCGAGCAGGTCGGCCGTCATCGCGCGCGGCTGGATGCGGTTGATCGCCTGCTGCACGACCGGGTCGAAATCCTGCACGCCGAGGCTCAGCCGGTTGAAGCCGATCGTGCGCAGATGGACGAGCGTCGCCGGCGTGACCGTGCGCGGATCGATCTCGATCGAGAACTCGGCGTCGGCGTCCGGCGCGAGCGTGAAGTGCTCGCGCGTGGCCGCCATCAGCTCGGCCGTTTCGTCGTCGGACAGGAAGGTCGGCGTGCCGCCGCCCCAGTGCAGCTGCGTGACGGGGCGGGACGGATCGAACAGCGCGGCCTGCAGCGCCATCTCGCGCTTGAGCTGGTCGAGATACGGGCGCGCGCGGCGGCGGTTGTTGGTCGCGATCTTGTTGCAGCCGCAGTAGAAGCACGCGGTGTTGCAGAACGGGATGTGGAAGTACAGCGACAGGTCGCTCGACGACGCGCCGGGGTCGCGGGCCGCGCGGACGTAGTCGGCCGGATCGAAATCGTCGCGGAACTGCAGCGCGGTGGGGTACGACGTATAGCGCGGCCCGTTCGCGCCGTATTTCGTGAGCAAATCGGGACGGAACATCGTGTCGGCAGAACCAGAACGCATGGCGGTCTCGCGCTTTTTTAGATGCTTTCGAGTATATGAACACGCGCGCGGGCTGGATTGTGTAATAACGTCGCAGCCGGCGATGGCACAATGCGGGGTGGGCTGCCGGACGCCGCGTCCGGTTGCCGCACCGTTTTTCGTTGTTCGTCGAGAGAGCCGAGTGTCCGTCGAAATGCCTGCCCGCCCGGCGCCCGCCGAAGTCCCGCCGCCGCATGCGTGCCGCGAGGGCTGCGGCGCGTGCTGCATCGCCCCGTCGATTTCCAGCCCGATTCCGGGCATGCCCGACGGCAAGCCGGCCGGCGTGCGCTGCGTGCAGCTCGGTGACGACCTGCGCTGCATGATCTTCGGCCGACCCGAGCGCCCCGCGTGCTGTTCCGGGCTGCAGCCGTCCGCCGACATGTGCGGCGCGTCGCGCGACGACGCGCTCGCGTGGCTCACGCGCCTCGAGGCCGCGACGCGGCCGGCGCATCCAGGAGAGAAATCAGCATGACCGTCCCTCGCGCGCCCGGCCGGCGCCGTTTTCTCGCTGCCGCTATCGGCGCCGTCGGCGTGTGCGTATCGCTCGCCGCGTGCGCGTCGACGTTCCCGTTCATCCCGGATCACTACACGTTCTCGCGCGGCGACGTGCAGAAGGCCGTCGCGCGGAAGTTTCCTTACCAGAAGACGGTCGCCCAGGTGGTCGACGTGTCGCTCGCGAACCCGGCCGTCAATCTGCTGCCCGACCAGAACCGCGTGGCCGTGCAGCTCGACGCCCATTTCGCGAGCCCGTTCCTGCGCGAGCCCGTCAGCGGCAAGTTCACCGTGTCGGGCCAGCTTGCGTACGACGCACCGAGCCGTTCGGTCGTGCTGAGGGCGCCGGCCGTCGACAGCCTCGCGCTCGACGGCGACGCGCAGATGTACGCGCAGCAGGTCGGCGCGGCCGCCGGCCTGCTCGCGACGCAGCTGCTGACCAACTATCCGATCTACACGTTCAAGCCGGAACAACTCCAATTTGCCGGAGTGAACTACGAACCCGGTACAATTACGATCCTTACAAACGGCATACGCGTGGCGATCGTCGAAAAGTGACGATGGGGCGCGCACGGCCGGGCGGGCCGCGCGCGCAAGAGTGGCCCTTTCTTTCGACCATTTCGGAGTTGGGCCACGGATGGACTGGATCCTGATCTGCAAGGCATTGATCCTCGGCGTCGTCGAGGGGCTGACGGAATTCCTGCCGGTGTCGAGCACCGGTCACCTGATCGTCGCGGGCAGCTTCCTGAATTTCAACGATTCGCACGCGAAGACGTTCGACGTCGTGATCCAGTTCGGCGCGATCCTCGCGGTCTGCTGGGAATACCGGCAGCGCATCGTATCCGTCGTGTCCGGGCTGCCGAGCCGGCCCGACGCGCAGCGCTTCACGCTGAACGTCGTGATCGCGACGATTCCCGCGATCGCGCTCGGCCTGCTGTTCGAGAAGAAGATCAAGGCGGTGCTGTTCTCGCCGGTGCCCGTCGCATTCGCGCTCGTCGTGGGCGGCGCGATCATCCTGTGGGCCGAGGCGCGGCAGCGCGAACGCAGCGAGCCGCCGCGCGTGATGTCGGTCGACGCGCTGACGCCGCTCGACGCGCTCAAGGTCGGTATCGCGCAGTGCTTCGCGCTGGTGCCCGGCATGTCGCGCTCGGGCTCGACGATCATCGGCGGGATGCTGTTCGGTCTCGACCGGCGCGTGGCCACCGAATTCTCGTTCTTCCTCGCGATTCCGATCATCTTCGGCGCGACGCTCTACGAAACCGTGAAGGACTGGCAGGCGTTCACCGTCGATTCGCTCGGCCTGTTCGCGCTCGGGCTCGTCGCCGCGTTCGTCAGCGCGTTCGTGTGCGTGCGCTGGCTGCTGCGCTACGTCGCGACGCACGATTTCACGGTGTTCGCGTGGTACCGGATCGCGTTCGGGCTGTTCGTGCTGCTGGTGGGTTACAGCGGCTGGCTGAACTGGACGTGAGGCTGGCGAGCGGTCGATGCGCCGCTCCATGAAAAAATCCCGACCGGCGCGAGACGCCGGTCGGGATTTTTTTATTCCGCGCGGGGTGGGGCGCTCAGCGTGGGCGCTTGCGGAACACCAGGTCCCACACGCCGTGGCCGAGCCGCAGGCCGCGCCGTTCGAACTTCGTCACCGGACGGTAGTCGGGGCGCGGTGCGTAATCGGCGGCCGTGTTTTCGAGCGTCGGTTCCGCGCCGAGCACTTCCAGCATCTGCTCCGCGTAGTTCTGCCAGTCGGTCGCGCAGTGCAGGTACGCGCCGGGCTTCAGGCGCGACGCGAGATGCGCGACGAGCGGCGGCTGGATCAGCCGGCGCTTGTGGTGACGCGCCTTGTGCCACGGATCGGGGAAGAAGATGTGCACGCCGTCGAGGCTTTCCGGCGCGATCATGTGCTCGAGCACCTCGACCGCGTCGTGCTGGACGATGCGGATGTTCGTCAGATCCTGCTCGCCGATCAGCTTCAGCAGCGCGCCGACGCCCGGCTCGTGGACCTCGACGCCGAGGAAATCGTCAGCCGGGCGATGCGCGGCGATTTCCGCGGTCGACGCGCCCATCCCGAAACCGATCTCGAGGATGCGCGGTGCGCTGCGGCCGAAGATCGCGTTCCAGTCGGGCAGCTCCGGCGCATACGGGACGACGAAGCGCGGGCCGAACTCGTCGAGCGCGCGGCGCTGGCCGGTCGACACGCGGCCGGCGCGCGTCACGAAGCTGCGGATGCGGCGGCGGTGCAGCGGGTTGACTTCGTCGGCGCCTTCGCCGGCTTGGCCGGCTTCGTCGGGAATGGCGTCGTCATGCGGCGGCAGGCCGGCTTCGTTCGGATCGTCGTGCATCATCGGTACAGAGAAAGGCTCGGTTCGGGCGAGGGCCCGTGCGCAGCAATGCTGCCGGGCGATTCGGCGCATGGTACAAAAAAGCCGCCTTCGACGAGGCGGCTCATGCGCAGGCTGTTGTGCAGCCGGAAAGTGGAGCGGGCGATGGGAATCGAACCCACGTCATCAGCTTGGGAAGCTGAGGTAATGGCCATTATACGACGCCCGCAGAACGCGCAATTCTACAGGGGTTTGGGTGGGGATGGCAAGCGGGCCGTCTTGGCCGCCGGTATCGAAACTGGTGCGGCCCGGCCGGCACACCAGCCAATGTCGAAAATGGACGAGTCGGTGTCGGAAGCATACAAGCCCATGCAAAGCTTTCGAACTAACGTGACAGGCCTCTCATACGATCGTTAGTCTGGAGCCGACATGTCCGATTTCATCACCGTTCTGCGCAAAACCTGCCCGACGCCTGTCCTTGATGCAACCAAGTGGAAGCGCATCGGCGGCGATCCGCACACCGTGAACCTCAACGCGTACGTCTCGAAGGACGGCAGCAAGATCATGGGCACCTGGATCTGCACGCCGGGCAAGTTCGAGGTGAATTATGAAAAATGGGAGTACTGCCACTTCCTCGATGGCTACTGCATCATCACGCCGGAAGGCGAGGAGCCGCAGCACTTGAAAGCCGGCGACGTGTTCGTCATCGAACCCGGCATGAAAGGGACCTGGGAAGTGGTCGAGACGGTGCGCAAGTACTTCGTCTTCGCCTGAGCGAGCCTGTCGATTCGATTCAGTCCAGGCATACCGCCATCGTCCCGGTTCATGGAGCCGGGACGGCAATCGAGATCCCGGCTCGACCGGACTCGATTCGGAAATAGCGCGCCGAGCATGGCCGCCTGCTCGGCGCGCTTCTTTATCCAGCTGCACCCCCTGACGAATTCGACACGCAATTGCCCGGGCGACGACACGATGACGCTCGCCACCGATCCTGCACGCCATCACGCAAACCCCTAAGATGCAGCGATCCGCCCACCGTTTCCGCTGCAGCGCACGAACTTTCCGCCTGTGCCGGACGCCCCTCCGGAGCCCCGACCATGCGCATCACCGCGATCCACGAACGTGCGATTCCCGTGTCCCGCTATGCCGATCCCGCGATTGCGTCCGGCGGCCTGACGACGAGCGTCGTCGCGGTCGTTACCGACGTCGTGCGCGACGGCCGCCCGGTGACGGGCTACGGCTACGCGTCGATCGGCCGCTTCGCGCAGGGCGGCCTGATCCGCGAACGGTTCGCGCCGCGCCTGCTGGCCGCGGCCGACGCACTCGCCGACGAAGCCGGCACGAACCTCGACCCGTTCCGCGCATGGCGCGCGATGATGGCCGGCGAAAAGCCGGGCGGGCACGGCGAACGCTGCGTCGCGGTCGGCACCCTCGACATGGCGATCTGGGATGCCGCCGCGAAGATCGCCGACCTGCCGCTGCATCGTTTTCTCGCCGATCGTCTCGGACGCACGCCGCAGTCGCGCGTGCGCGTGTACGCGGGCGGCGGCTACCGCTATCCGCATGACGATCTCGCGCGCCTGTCGGACGAGATGCGCCGGATCGTCGATCTCGGCTACACGCACGCGAAGATGAAGATCGGCGGCGCGGATGTCGAGCAGGACCGGCGCCGCATCGAAGCCGCGGCCGCACAGCTGGCCGGCCCTTCGCATCTCGCAGTCGACGCGATGAACACGTACGACGCGACGACGGCACCCGCCGCGACCGCGATGCTCGCGCTGTTCGACCTCTGGTGGTTCGAGGACATCTGCGATCCGCTCGACCTGCCGCTCCAGGCGGACGTCGCCACGCGATACGCTGCGCCGATCGCGTCCGGCGAAGCGCTGTTCTCGCTCGCGGAAGCGAAGCTGCTCGACCGCTACGGCGGCTTGCGCAACGACCGCGACGTACTGGTGTTCGATCCCGTGCACAGCTACGGGCTGCCGGGCTATCTACCGATCGTCGATCACTTCGTATCGCGTGGCTGGCGGCGCGACGCGTTCTGGCCGCACGGGGGGCACCTGTTCTCGTTGCACGTCGTCGCGGCGCTCGGGCTCGGCGGTGCGGAAGTCAGCCCGTTCGCATTCGAACCGTTCAGCGGACTCGCCGATGGCGAAATCGTCGACGCGGGATACGCACGCGTGCCGCGGGCGCCGGGTATCGGGTTCGAATTGCATGCCCGCGCGCACGACGTATTCCGCGCGATATCGGAATCGCTATCGGGAGGCTGACGCCTAAAGCGCGTCGATCGCGAAACGCGCCGCGAAGCCGAGCATCATCATCGCGACGAAGCCGTCGAGCACGCGCCACGCGAGCGGACGAGCGAACCACGCACGGCACGCGCGTGCGCCATAGACGAGCACCAGAAACCACGCGAGCGACGCAGCCACTGCGCCGATCGCAAACGGCGCGCGGGCGGACGGCGCGTGGCTCACGATCACGGTGCCGAGCAGCAGCACCGTATCGATCCATGCATACGGATTGAGGAGCGAAACGGCGGCGGTTGCGAGCACGGTGCGCGACCGCGTGGGTTCGCTGCCGACGCGTGAGCCATCCACATGTTCGGGCTGCCGTCCGACGATCGCCGAGCGCAGCGCGAGCAGGCCATAGCCGGCGAGATACGCGATGCCGGCCCACAGCGCGGCCGACACGACGCCGGGATGGCGCGACAGCAACGCCGACAGCCCGTGTGCGCCGAGCGCGATCAGCAGCGCGTCGCTACCGGCGCAGACGAGGGCAATGGAAAGCAGGTGAGGGCTCGAAATCGAGCGCTTGATGACGAAGGCGTCCTTGGGACCGACCGACGTGAACAGGCCGGCGCCAAGCAGCAGGCCTTCGATGAAGGCAGAGGTGTCGAGCACGAGCGGGCCGACAACCTCTTAAGCTGAACCGGTGATGGTTAGGATGGACGCCACGTTAAGGGGTGCCTGGGGCGTTGTCAATACCGGCCGGCCGCGCACGCTCCGGCCGTTGCCCGTGCGTATCGAACCGCCAGACGATTTCGGCCTTCACCTCCTGCACCGCGTGGCTGGCGAGCGCGGTGTCGTGTCAGCGCAGCGACAGAGCGCGCGCGAACAGCCTGTGCGGTACCGTCTACAGCGCGAGCTTGCATTCCTGGGTCTCGATGTGCGCGGCCATTGCCGACCGACGCGCTCGAACGGATCGCCGACTTGCGTCGGCGGGCGTGCGAAGGCGCGGATTTCGACGAGGGGTGGCGTGCGTTCGCAGAGCGGCGTGCGCCGGTGTTTCGCGGCGTTTAGGCGAGCAGGCGGCGCCCGGGGCGATGACGGCGGCGCGCGTCAAGCGCCGCCGAGCGTGTGCAAGCCGACGAGCAGCAGCGCGCCGATCGCGATCAACAGCAGCGCATGAATGCGTGTGTACATCACGCACAGCGTCGACGCAATCGCGATCGCGCGAGCCGCCCAGCCGCCGTCGAGCGCCTGCAGCAGCACCCATACCGACGCGAGGATCATGCCGGCCGCGACCGGACGCAGGCCGGCTTCGAGCGCGATTTGCCAGCGCGCGCCCCGGTGTCGCCGCCATAGATGCGCGACGCCGTAGATCAGGAACGCGGTCGGGCCGAACAGTGCGAGCGTCGCGATCACCGCGCCCCAGAAGCCGGCGACCTGCCAGCCGATCAGCGTCGCCAGCAACGAGCCCGGGCCCGGCGCCATCCGCGCGATCGCGAAGTCGTTCACGAATTGCGTGGCGCTCATCCAGTGATGGACATCGACGACTTGCCGCTGAATATCCGCGATGACCGCCTGCCCGCCGCCGATCGTCGCGATCGACAGCGGCGCGAACACGCCGAACAGTGCTGCGTAACGTGCGGACGCATTCATCGCGCGTCGCTCCCGATCGGCGCGGCGGCCGCACGACGGTATTCGCGCGCGACGCTCAGCGTGCCGCCGATCAGCACGGTCCATACGAGCGGCCAGTGCAGCACCGCAACCGACGCGAACGTGAGCGTCATGACGGCGAACGGCAGCACGCGGCGCGGCAGCCGGCGCACCGCGGTGATCGCCATCGAGATCGAGAGCCCGATCGCCGCGGCCGCCGCGCCGGCGAGCGCGACGTGCGTGAGCGGAAAGCGCGTGAGCGTCGAGAACGCGACGCCGAACAGCACGATCAGCACGGCCGGCGGCGCGATGATGCCGGTGAAGCCGGCCACCGCGCCGCGCCATCCGGCGAGCCGGTAGCCGATCCAGATCGCGAGGTTCTTCACGTTGACGCCCGGCAACGCCTGCGACAGCGCGAGACCGTTGAGGAACGCCTCTTCGTCGAGCCAGCGTCGCTCGTGCACGAAATCGCGCATCATCCGCCCGCTGAGCCCGCCGCCGAAGCTGGTCAGGCCGATCTGCGCGAACGCGACGAACAGTGCGAGGACGTCCGGCGGCGGTGCCTCGCCTGCGGGCGGTGCCGAGGCAGTTGTGGTGGAGGGCGGAAGCATCGGGCGGGTAGCACGTGGTGATCGGACGATCGCCCATGTTAGCAAGCGGTGCCTGTCAGCACGCTGACATGGGTTCGGCACGAGCGCGGTGCAACTCGCAACCGATTCGGCGCGTACGAGCGCACCGCACGCTATGCGCGCACCACCGTCACACCCGCGGCCTCGATCGGCTTCGTCAGCGCGGTGTCGGTTTCCTTCTCGACGACGATCGCCTGCGCCAGCGTGAGGTCGCCGATCACGAACTGCGACGCCGCGCGCAGTTTCGACTGCGACGCGAGCACGACCGTCTCGGCCGCGCGTTCGGCCAGCGCGCGCTTGATCGCCGCTTCCTCGAAATCGCCGGTGCTCAGGCCGGCTACCGGATGCACGCCCGTGACGCCCATGAAATACAGATCCGCGCGAATGCGCGCGATGCCTTCCATCGCCGCCGCGCCAACCGCGACGATCGAGTGCTTGTAGAGCCGCCCGCCGATCAGGATCACGTCGATCGACGGATGCGCGGCCAGCGCGACCGCGACGCTCGGGCTGTGCGTAACGATCGTCGCGCGCAGGTCGGCCGGCAACTGGCTGACGAGCAGCGCGGAGGTCGTGCCGCCGTCGACGATCGCCACCTGCCCGGGCGCGATCATCTGCGCGGCCCGCCGTGCGATGCGCCGCTTCTCCGTGGTTTCGAGCGCCTCGCGCTGCGCGAACGGCGCGACGGCCGGCGACGCCGGCAGCGCACCGCCATGCACGCGCTGCAGCAGCCCTTCGGCCGCGAGTTCGCGCAGGTCGCGGCGCACCGTGTCTTCGGACACGCCGAATTGCACGCTCAGCTCGGCGGCCAGTACCTGGCCATCGCGCGCGAGCGCATCGAGGATCGCCTTCTTGCGTTGGGTCGTCAGCATCGCGTTTGCACGAAAATTCTTGAAATTGCACGAATCTGCACGTTACCATGGGCGCCGTCCTTTGTCGAACCGGAGGCTGCAATGGCTGGACTGGCTGCAACGCGGGAGCGGGTGCGCATCGTCGATACGACGGTGCTGTCCGACGACTGGTATGTGCTGCGGAAGGTGACGTTCGATTTCCTGCGCCGCGACGGAACGTGGCAGCGCCTGAGCCGGGAGACCTACGATCGCGGCAACGGCGCGACGATCCTGCTGCGTCATGCCGAGACGGGCGACGTGCTGCTGACGCGGCAGTTCCGGATGCCGGCGTTCGTGAGCGGGCACGACGGCATGCTGCTCGAAGCGGCCGCCGGGCTGCTCGACGACGACACGCCCGAAGCGCGCATTCGCGCGGAGGCCGAGGAGGAAACCGGCTATCGCGTGCGCGGCGTGCGCAAGGTGTTCGAGGCGTTCATGAGCCCGGGTTCCGTGACGGAGAAGCTGCATTTCTTCGTCGGCGAATACGATGCGTCGCTGCGCACGGGCGCGGGCGGCGGCGTCGCGGAAGAGGGCGAGGATCTGGAGGTTGTCGAGATGCCGCTGCAGGCGGCGCTGGACGCGGTCGAGCGCGGCGAGATCGTCGATGCGAAGACGATCATGCTCCTGCAATACGTCGCGCTGCGGGAAACCGCGGGCGGGCGCGCCGCATGACGCCGCGGCTCGTGCTGGTCGCCGGCCCGTATCGCAGCGGCACGGACGGCGACCCCGCGCGCATCGCCGCGAACCTGCACCGGCTGGAAGCGGCGGCGCTCGCCGTGTATCGCCGCGGGCACGTGCCGATGATCGGCGAATGGGTATCGTTGCCGCTCGCGGCCGCGGCCGGGTCGACACAGGTCGGCGACGCGATCGGCGAAACGTTCCTGTATCCGGCCGCGCACCGGCTGCTGCGGCGTTGCGATGCGGTGCTGCGTATCGACGGCGCGTCGCGCGGGGCGGATGCGGACGTCGCGCTTGCGCGGCAACTCGGCAAGCCGGTCTATTTCGCGGTCGACGAGATTCCGGTTGCGCAGGACGAATCGGCTCACTGAGCAAGCGTGGACGCCGCGTCGCGGGGGCGCCGGTGCGGCGCGTGCGGACGGCGCGCATGCGCATCGCCGAGCCGCACACGCGCAGCGCCACGCGGTTGCGTTGCCGATGCGGCGCGACGTCCGAACCGGCGTATGATCGCGACGCCACTCGCGCAACGTTCGATGCCTCCGCTTTTCCATCATGCCGCTTTCCGATTCCGCTGATCCCGCCGACTCCGCCGCCGCGCCGCTTCCCGCCGAACTCGTCGCGTCCGCCGTCGACGCCCTCGCGCGCGCCGACGCATTGCTCGTCACGGCCGGCGCGGGCATCGGCGTCGATTCCGGGCTGCCCGATTTTCGCGGCACGGACGGCTTCTGGCGCGCGTATCCGGCGCTGCGCCGCGAGCGTTTCGAATTTCACGAGATCGCGTCGCCGCACGCGTTTCGTGCACGTGCGGCGCTCGCATGGGGCTTCTACGGGCACCGTCTCGCGCTTTACCGCGCGACCACGCCGCACGCCGGCTTTGCGATCCTGCGCCGCTGGATCGACGCGATGCCGAACGGCGGTTTCGTGCTGACGAGCAACGTCGACGGCCAGTTCCAGAAGGCCGGCTTCGATCCTGAGCGCATCGTCGAAATCCACGGTTCGATTCATGCGATGCAGTGCCTGCGCCCGTGCACGGACGACACGTGGGACGCGGCGCCGTTCGTGCCGGAGGTCGACGAAGCGACGTGCCGCCTCGTGGGCGACATGCCGCGCTGCCCGCACTGCGGCGGTCTCGCGCGGCCGAACATCCTGATGTTCGGCGACACCGGCTGGCTCGGTGCGCGCTACGACGCGCAGGAACGCGCCCTGGACGACTGGATCGCGCGGGCCGGGCGCGTCGCCGTGGTGGAGATCGGCGCGGGCACCGCGATTCCGACCGTGCGCCTGCTGAGCGAACGGCTCGGCGCCGACGTGATCCGCATCAATGCGCGCGAAGCGCATGCGCGCCGTGCGGACGTGATCGGGCTGAAGGGCGGGGCGCTGGCGACGCTGAACGCGCTCGACGCGGCCCGGCAGCGCGCATGAACGTGCCGGCGGGCTGGCACACGGCCTGCGCGGTGCCGGCCGCCGTCGTTGCAGCGGCTCGCCGAATCCGCATACAGTTCAGCTAGCGCCGCGCGTCTGCGCGCCGCCCGGGTAACCGGGAGACGGCGGCTGCGCCGCGCTGTGTCATCGACCGGGGGTGCCCTTGTTCTATTCGATCGTCGCGATCTTCGTCGGCGCCGGCCTCGGCGCGTTGCTGCGCTGGTTCCTGAGCCTCGCGCTCAATGCGTTCTTTCCCGCGGTGCCGCTCGGCACGCTCGCGTCGAACCTGCTCGGCGGCTACGTGATCGGCATGGCCGCCGTCGTGTTTACCGTTCGCGTCGGGTTGCCGCCCGAGTGGCGGCTGTTCGTGATCACGGGCTTTCTCGGCGGCCTCACGACGTTCTCGACCTATTCGGTCGAAGTGATGACGCACGCGCTCGAGGGCGAATTCGGATGGGCGTTGGCGGTGGCTGTCCTACACTTGACTGGATCGTTCGCGCTGACGGCCCTCGGCATGTGGACCGCCCGTGCGTGGCTCGCGGCGGCCTGAGCGGGCTGCCATCGGAGGGTGCGATGGACCGGGTCTTTTTGCGCTTCTACGTGCACGAGCAGCACCGGCTGCATTGGAAGCCGCTGTGGGAATGGCTGCTGGAAGAGGCGAACCGGATGGGTGTCGCGGGCGGTTCCGCGTTTCGCGCGATGGCCGGTTTCGGCCAGCATCGCGTGCTGCACGAGGATCGCTTTTTCGAACTGCAGGGTTCGCTCGCGATCGAGGTCGAATTCATCGTCACCGAGGACGAGGCGCGGCGGCTGCTCGAGCGGCTGTCGCACGAGAAAGTGCGCGTGTGCTACGCGATGATGCCCGCGCAGTTCGGCGTGATCGACACGCTCGGCGCACCGCCGGCGCAGGGGCCGGCGGCGTAGATGTCGCGCCGGATCAGATGCCGAACATCGTCAGCGACACGGCGGCGCGCGTGACGATCATCAGCAGCACCTGCACGATCACGAACAGCAGGATCGGCGACAGGTCGATGCCGCCGAGGTTCGGGATCACCCGGCGCAGCGGGTTCAGGAACGGCGCGGTGAGCTGGTAGAGGATCGGCATCGCCGGCGAGCGCGGGTTGAGCCACGACAGCAGCGCCATCAGGATCGTCATCCAGATCACGAGATTGAGCGCCCACTTCACGACGGTGAGCAGCGCGACCACGACGAGCGTCGCAATCACGGCGGCCGGATCGAAGCCGGCCATCACGACCATCAGCACGACATAGACGAGCGCGGTGAGCAGCGCCGCGACCACGCTGGCCCAGTCGATGCCGCGTACGCCCGCGATCACGCGGCGCAACGGCAGCACGAGCCAGTTGGTCGCCTGCAGCACGGCTTGCGTGACGGGGTTGTACGGCGGCACGCGGACGGCCTGCATCCAGACGCGCAGGATCAGCGCGGCGCCGAATAGCGTGAAGACGGTATTGAGCAGAAAACGGGCGATCTCGCCGAACATCGTTGGCATCCTTTTTATACAGTCAGTAGCGTGCGGCCGCCAACGCCGGTTGGCGGCGCATCGGCCGACACCTTATCACGCCTCGTCTCGCGACGGGGAGGGGTGTATGGCCGCGCGCGCGAGGGAGGTTTCGACGGCTTCGGCCAGCGCCGGCAGCGACGCCGGCGGCGCCGCGCGTTTTGCCGCGAGCGCGACCGCGCGGCGCGTCAGCAGCGCGTACAGCATCGCGTGATCGCCGCCGCGCGCGTCGAGCAGCGCGAGCTGACGCTCGACGATGCCCGTGTCGCCGCGCGACACCGGGCCCGACAGCGCATTCGCGAGCCCCTTGTCGCGCGCGGTCTCGATCGTGCCGGCGAGCATCGGCAACAGCGCGCGCAGCGCGGCGTCCTCGTCGAAACCGAGGCCGCGCCACAGTTCGACCGCTTCCGACAGCCCGCACAGCGCGAAGCTCGCCGCGTAGTGGGCGGCCGCGTGATACAGCATCCGGCCGCCGGCCGGAATCGACAGCGGATGGCAGCCGAGTGCGGCGGCAAGTCGCAGCAGCGTCGCGTGCAGCGCACCGTCCGCTTCGATCGTGACGGAGCAGCCGTCGATGCGCGCGAGGTCGGCGTCGGTGCCGCCGAACAGATAGAGCGGATGGAAGCCGCCGGTGGCCGCGCCTTGCTGCTTCGCCGGATCGAGCAGCGCGACCGCCGATGCGCCGCTGCAATGGACGACCGCCTGGCCGGCGGCGCGCGATGCGTCGAAACGCAGTGCCGCGGCGCTCGATGCGAGATGATCGTCGGGCGTCGTCACGAAGATCAGGTCGGCGGCATCGACCACCTGCTGCGGGGTATCGACCGCGCGACAGCCGTCGATGCGCGCGGCAAGGTCGGCGGCCGACGCAGGCGTGCGGCTTGCGATCGCGACGACGGGGAAGCCTGCGCGGGCGAAACGCTGCGCGATACAGCGCGCGAGGCGACCGGCGCCGATGAAGCCGAGGCGGGGTGTGTCGGGAAGCGGCATGGCAGTCGATGTAAGCAAAAACGAAGCAACCGCCAGTATCGCAGGAATGACGGCGGTGTCGGGGAAGGCGCAGGGGCGGATGCACGTATGAATTACCGGTATACGGTGCGATTTGAGTACGCGTCGAAGTTCGGCATTGCAGGCGGCTCATGAGGGAGTATCCGACCCCAAACACCGTGCCCCGCATCCCGCTTGAAATGTCGGCATCTTGTCTCAAATTTGTAATCGTTCATTACGCAAGCGTGCCCGCTGCGCGCGGCCGATTCGGTAAGGCTGACCGGCCATTTTGTTGCGACCCGACTCAGCGGACGGAATCGCGCGACCTGCAAGGCTCGCCGCTCCCGCCGGGCGCCGCGCCGCACGGCGGTCTCGGCCCCGTGCAATTGCAATTTGCAACAAATGGACGATACGCGCGGGGCGGGTTTTCGCTACATTGCTTCCATGCGACGTGCATGCCCGCCGTTGCCGACAGGAGCGCCTAAAATCCCGCTCCAGCAGGAGAATCGAAGTGAAAAAGCTCATTCCGTTCATCGCCGCCGCCGCACTGGGCCTGGGTGCCGCAAGCGCCGCGCAGGCCCACGTGTCGATCGGGGTCGGCATCGGCATCCCGGTCGCACCCGCGTATCCCGTCTATGCACCGCCGCCGCCCGTGTACTACGCGCCGCCGCCTCCGCCCGTGTATTACGCACCGGCGCCCGCCTACTATGCGCCGCCGCCCGCGGTGGTCGTGGGCGGCTACTACGGTCGCCCGTACTGGCGCCATGGTTACGGCGGCTGGGGCCATCACGGCTACTGGCGTCGCTGATTCGTCCCGCGCGGCCTGACCGCGCGCGGCAAAACGGCGCAACGTCCCGCGAGGGGCGCTGCGCCGTTTTTTCATTGAGGCTCACAGGTGGCGCCGTGGCGCGCGCGGCAGCGCGACCGCGATTAGGCCGCGTGCACGATCAGGTCGCGGTAGCCGCCGACGATCACGCTGTACGAGAAGTACGCGAACAGCAGCGCCGACGCGACGTGGCACGCGCGCATCAGCCCGGCGCCCGCGCGCTTGCGGCCCTGGCTCGCGAGCGTGCACATGAAGAACGTCCACGCGAGGCCGCCGAGGAAGAAGCCCGACAGGAACACCGACGCGGTGGCCGGCGTGGTCGCACCGGCTTTCGCGATCAGTGCGCCGCCGACCGCCGCGAACCACAGGATCGCGCTCGGCGACGACATCGCGAGCAACATTCCGCGCAGAAAGCTGCGTCGTGCACTCGCGCGCGGCAGCGGTGCATCGTCCGCGTCGTCGTCGGCCGTCTTCGCGGGCGTCAGCGCTTCGCGCGCCATCTTCCACGTGAGGAACAGCAGCACCGCGCCGCCGCCGATCCACACGATCCAGCGCACGGGTTCGAACTGCAGCAGCACGGCCATCCCCGCGAGCGCGAGCGCCGCATAGATGAGATCGCCGACGCACGACCCGACGCCGAGCCAGAAGCCCGGCCTGAAGCCGTGCGACAGCGTGAGCGACAGCATCGCGACGTTCACGAGGCCGATGTCGAGACACAACGACAGCGACAGAAAGAATCCGTCGGACAGCATGGAGGCGGGCGGAAAGCTCATCTTCTGGGTGCGTGCGGCGATTGCGATGCGTGGGCCGGCGCGCGCCGGCCGCGTGGCGTCAGAGGCCGATCTCCTGCCACAGCCGGTCGACGCGCGCCTTCACGGCCGCATCCATCTCGATCGGGCGGCCCCATTCGCGGCTCGTTTCGCCGGGCCACTTGTTGGTCGCGTCGAGCCCCATCTTCGAGCCGAGCCCGGCCACCGGCGACGCGAAGTCGAGATAATCGATCGGCGTGCTGTCGACCATCACCGTGTCGCGCACGGGGTCGACGCGCGTCGTGATCGCCCAGATCACTTCCTTCCAGTCGCGGATGTTCACGTCCTCGTCGACGACCACGATGAACTTCGTATACATGAACTGCCGCAGGAAGCTCCATACGCCGAACATCACGCGCTTCGCATGGCCCGCGTAGCTCTTCTTCATCTGGACGATGGCCATCCGGTAGCTGCAGCCTTCCGGCGGCAGGTAGAAGTCGGTGATTTCCGTGAACTGCTTCTGCAGCAGCGGCACGAACACCTCGTTCAGCGCGACGCCGAGCACCGCGGGCTCGTCGGGCGGCTTGCCCGTGTAGGTCGAGTGGTAGATCGCGTCGCGGCGCATCGTGATGCGCTCGACGGTGAACACCGGAAACCACTCCTGCTCGTTGTAATAGCCAGTATGGTCGCCGTACGGCCCTTCGAGCGCGTGCTCGTATGCGGCCGCCGCGTGGCCGGCCGGGCGCGGCGGCGCGCCGGCCGGAGCGGGGCCGGGCGCGCCTTCCTGCGGATGAATGAAGCCTTCGAGCACGATCTCCGCGCGCGCGGGCACCTGCAGCGTGTCGACGCCGGGCGTCAGGCACTTCGCGAGTTCCGTGCGGCTGCCGCGCAGCAGGCCGGCGAACTGATACTCGGACAGCGAATCGGGCACGGGCGTCACCGCGCCGAGCGTGGTGGCCGGATCGGCGCCGAGCACGACCGCGACCGGATACGGCTTGCCCGGGTTCTGCAGCGCGAATTCGCGGAAGTCGAGCGCGCCGCCGCGATGCGCGAGCCAGCGCATGATCAGCTTGTTGCGGCCGATCAACTGCTGACGGTAGATGCCGAGGTTCTGGCGCGACTTGTTCGGCCCGCGCGTGACCGTCAGGCCCCACGTGACGAGCGGCCCCGCATCGCCGGGCCAGCAGGTCTGGATCGGCAGCTGGTTCAGGTCGACGTCGGCGCCTTCCCACACGATCTCCTGGCACGGCGGGGACGACACCGACTTCGGCGCCATGTCCCACACGGCCTTCGCGAGCGACAGCAGCTTGCCGGCGTCCTTCAGGCTCTTCGGCGGATCGGGTTCCTTCAGCGCGGACAGCAGGCGTCCGAGATCGCGCAGCGAGCCGAGCGCGGCATCGTCGCCCGCATCGACGCCCATCCCGAGCGCGACGCGGCGCGGCGTGCCGAACAGGTTGCCGAGCACCGGAAACGCATGGCCGGGCGGCGCGTTGAACAGCAGCGCGGGGCCGCCGGCGCGCAGCACGCGGTCGCACAGCTCGGTCATTTCGAGCACGGGCGACACGGGCTGCGTGACGCGCCGCAGTTCGCCGAGCGCCTCGAGGCGCTGAATGAAATCGCGTAAGTCTTTGTATTTCATGAAGAAGGTCCGGGCCACCCGCGTGAACGGGCAGCGATGGGCGGGGCCGCGGCCGGCTGCGACCCCGAATCGACCGACGATTTTACCCCGGGCAGCCGCGCGGCCGCCCCGGCCGAGAAAAACTCGATCGCGCGCAAACCCCTTACGGCACGGGGATTGCGTTCTGAAGAGGGGTTTTAAATTACTTTTTGTTATGAATGTGAGTTTTTATAGTGTTGACGATCTATAAAACCCTGCTAGAATCCGCTCACATTGGTTGCAGGGTAAAAGGCTTCGAGCCGCCAATCACCGATCTTTGACGCAGCGCGTCACCGTCCGCCGAATCCTGCACGGCGTCTTCGACGGCTTATGTCGTAGTCCCAGCCAGCGCCACGAGACGCTGGTTTTTTGCGTGGGTGCCACCGCGTATGCCCGCCTCGCCCAATGTGCGAAGGCGCCGGCCTTCTTACACCGTGGCCTCGAACGGTACTTATACCGTTTCCCCGATGCTTGCGCGTCCCAACCAAGGCGTGCGGCGTCGTGATTCCGCGGCGCGTTTTCTGTCTCGCCATCGAGCTGAGCGAGCCGCACGAGTCATGTTCATGGGAGATGATCTGAATGAACGCTTGGTTATCGTGGCGTCCCACTGAGCAGCATGCGCAAATCGTGCGCAACTTGCTGCGTCGCGGGACGCGTGTCAGTCACCATCTATTCAGCGTTGTCGGCTGTTTCGCTGTCGCGGTTGCGCTTGCACTGTGGCTGCTGCCAACCGTCCGCGGCACGCTCGCCGCGAAGCTGATGCCGGTCGTGTCCGCGGCCGTACAGGCCGGTCCGGCCCGTCTGCTGTCCGGCCATCCGCTGCCGAACTTCGCGCCTGCCGGCGCGCAGCCGCAGCAGGAAGACGCGCCCGAAGCCGATGCGCTTGCGGTCGGCCTCGATGTCGCACCGGAAACCGCCGCTCAGGGCGCTCAAGGCGCCCAGGGCGATGCGTCCGACGCGGCCCGCAACGGCCCGTCGCCCGTCGCACTGGCCAAGCTGATTCCGATTCAGCGCGTGGCGGCCGATGCCCGTGACGATCGCGCGCTCGCGTCGAACCGCGAACAGGCGCTCGTCGCCACCTATCTGTCGCGCCGTTACCGCGTCGCGCAGGAGCCGCTCGGCCAGCTCGTCAAGGCCGCGTTCCAGACCGGGCGCGACGTCGGCCTCGATCCGCTGCTGCTGCTGTCGGTGATGGCGATCGAATCGGGCTTCAACCCGTACGCCGAAAGCGGCGTCGGCGCGAAGGGGCTGATGCAGGTCATGTCGAAGGTTCATTCCGACAAGTTCGAGTATTTCGGTGGCACCGACACCGCGCTGCAACCGCTCGCGAACCTGCAGGTCGGTGCACTGGTGCTGAAGGACTGCATCGCGCGCGGCGGTTCGCTCGCGAGCGGCCTGCGCCTGTACAACGGCTCGACGAACCCCGACGACAATGGCTACGGCTCGAAGGTGATGGCCGAGCGCGGCCGCCTGCGCGACGTCGCGCGCGGCCGCAGCGTGCCGATCAATGCGCCGCAGGCGCCGGCGCAGCCCGCGAAGCCGATCGTTACCGCCGCTGCCGTGACAGCCGCGGCAGGCGGCGCGAAGCGCGTGCATGCGACGCTCGACGGCGCGCAGCCGCTGACCGCGAAGGCCGCTGCCGCGTCGAAGGGGCCGCCGCAGCAGGACGACGCGAGCGTCGACACCGTCAAGCAGGCCCACGGCGATCATTCGGAGCTTGGCGCGTAACGCCACGCGAGCAACCGCCGCGGACCGAAATGAAAAAGCACCCGAGCGGGTGCTTTTTTTGTGCGCGGCCGCCGTGGGTGGGCCGATGGCCGGCAGAAACCGGCGGCGCGTGGCCTCAGCGCTGTCCGAACAGCGTCGCGAGCCGGTCGACGGCCTCTTCGAGCCGCGAGTAGGCGGTCGCATAGGACAGGCGGATATAGTCGCGCGGCGCATGGACTCCGAAGTCCATCCCCGGCACCAGCACCACGCCCGCGTCGTGCAGCATCGCCTGCGTGAGCGCGGCGCTGTCGCCGGCCGCCGGGTGGGCGACGCCGCCGCAATGCGCATACACGTAGAACGCGCCGTCCGGCATCACCGGCACCGTAAAGCCGAGCCGTTCGAGCGCCGGTGCGATGAAATCGCGGCGGCGCTTGAACTCGAGCCGGCGTGTTTCGTAGATGTCGAGCGTTGCCGGCTCGAAGCAGGCGAGCGCCGCATGTTGCGCGAGCGCGGACGGGCAGATGAACAGATTCTGCGACAGCTTCTCGAACGTGCCGACGAGCGCCGGCGGCACGACGAGCCAGCCGAGCCGCCAGCCCGTCATGCTGAAATACTTCGAGAAGCTGTTCACGGTGATCACGTCGTCGCCGAACGACAGCGCCGACACGGGCGCGGCGTCGTAGCTGAGCCCCTGGTAAATCTCGTCGACGATCGTGAAGCCGCCGCGGGCGCGCACGGCTTCGACGATCCGCTTCAGCTCGTCCGGTTCGAGCGACGTGCCGGTCGGGTTCGACGGCGACGCGAGCAGCACGCCGCGCGTGCGATCGTTCCAGCGCGTGCGGACGTCGTTTTCGGTGAGCTGGAAGCGCGCGTCCGGGGCGCTCGGCACGAGCACCGGCCGACCTTCGGCCGCCGCGACGAAGTGCCGGTTGCACGGATACGACGGGTCGGGCATCAGCACTTCGTCGTCGCGACCGACCAGCGCGAGGCACGCGAGGAGCAGCGCGGCCGATGCGCCGGCCGTCACGACGATCCGCTCGGGGGCGATCGTGAGGCCGTACGCGTGCGCATAGTGCGCGGCGATCGCCTCGCGCAGCGGCGCGATGCCGAGCGCGCTCGTGTATTGCGTGACGCCGCGGCGCAGCGCGGCCGCGGCGGCCTCGACAACCGGCTCCGGCGCGGTGAAATCCGGCTCGCCGATGCCCATGTGGATAACATCGCGTCCCAAGGACTCGAGCCGCTGTGCCTCCTTCATCAGTTCCATCACGTAGAAGGGCTGGATCGCGTCGACGCGTGCGGCGAGCGTGACGAGCGAATCGGCGGTGGTATTCATCGGCAGGCAGGGCGGAGGGGGAAAAGAATGAAAAACGGGCGCTTGCGCGCCCGTGGACAAACAAACGGCATCAGCCGTTGCGACGCGCCTGCGTTTCGGCGGGGCGCAGCTTCGCGGCCAGCTTGTCGAGCACGCCGTTCACGTACTTGTAGCCGTCGGAGCCGCCGAACGTCTTCGCGAGTTCGACGGCTTCGTTGATGATCACGCGGTACGGCGTTTCGACATGGTGCGTGAGCTCGAACGTCGCGATCAGCAGCACCGCGCGTTCGACCGGCGACAGCTGATCGATCGGACGGTCCAGCGACGGCGCCAGCGCTTCGACGAGCGTCGCATGCTCGCGGATCACGCCGTGCAGGATCGCTTCGAGCAGCTCCTTGTCAGCCTTGTCGTAACCGAGCGCGCCGCGCAGTTGCGCGTCGATCTCGCCGGAGGGCGCGTTCGACAGCAGCCACTGGTACAGGCCCTGCGTCGCCAGCTCGCGCGATTGTCGGCGGGCGCTCTTCTTCATGCGCGCTCCTCTTCGTCGTCTTCGTCTTCCTCTTCGTCCTCGTCGTCGCCGAGTTGGTCGAGCGCCATCGTCAGGTTCGCCATTTCGACGGCGACGCGCGCGGCGTCACGACCCTTTTCGGTCATGCGCGCGACGGCCTGCTCGTCGTTTTCGGTCGTCAGGACCGCGTTCGCGATCGGCAGGTTGAAGTCGAGGCCGATGCGGGTGATGCCCGCGCCGCTCTCGTTCGACACGAGTTCGAAATGGTAGGTCTCGCCGCGGATCACCGCGCCGAGCGCGATCAGCGCGTCGAACTGGCCGCTTTCGGCGAGCTTCTGCAGCGCGAGCGGGATTTCCAGCGCGCCGGGCACCGACACGAGCAGCACGTCTTCACCGGTGACGCCGAGGCGTTCCAGTTCCTCGACGCACGCGTCGGCGAGGCCGTTGCACACGGGTTCGTTAAAGCGCGATTGCACGATGCCGATACGCAGGCCGTCGCCTTCGAGATTCGGTTGGTATTGTCCGATTTCCATGATCTGGTCCGTGGTGTGGATGAACGGTTATAGGGCGAAAGCGCCGTGGCGGGTTACGCGTGGGACGCCGGGCAGGACGTGGCTTCGCCGCCGGGCATCGGAATGAAGCCCGTGACTTCGAGGCCGTAGCCGGACATGCTGCCCAGCTTGCGCGGATTCGACAGCACCTGCATCTTGCCGACGCCGACATCGCGCAGGATCTGCGCGCCGATGCCGAACGTCTTGAAATCGACCGGCCGGCGCTTGAGCGCAGCCGCCTTTTCTTCCTCGTCGAACGCCTTGAAGACGTCGATCAGGTGTTCCTTCGTATCGCCGCAGTTGAGCAGCACGATCACGCCGAGGTCGCGTGCCGCGATCTCGCGCATCGCCGCGTCGAGCGTCCACGAATGGGTCGATACGCCCGTCTCGAGCAGATCGAGCACCGACAGCGGCTCGTGCACGCGCGCCGGCGTATCGACGTCGGGCGACGGCGTGCCGCGTACCAGCGCGATGTGCGGCGAGCCGCTCGGCTGGTCGCGGTACAGCACCGCGCGGAACGTGCCGTGCGCGGTCTGCATCGTGCGCTCGGCGATCCGCTCGATGATCGATTCGGTGCGGCTGCGATACTGGATCAGATCGGCGATCGTGCCGATCTTCAGGTTGTGTTCCTTCGCGAACTCGAGCAGGTCGGGCAGGCGCGCCATCGTGCCGTCGTCCTTGATTACCTCGCAGATCACCGCGGCGGGCGTCAGGCCCGCGAGCGCGGTGAAGTCGCAGCCGGCCTCGGTATGGCCGGCGCGCACGAGCACGCCGCCCGGCTGCGCCATGATCGGGAACACGTGGCCCGGCTGCACGATGTGCTCAGGGCGCACGTCGTGTGCGACCGCCGTGGCGATCGTGTGCGCCCGGTCGGCGGCCGAGATGCCGGTCGTCACGCCTTCGGCCGCTTCGATGCTGACCGTGAACGCGGTGCCGTACTGCGTGCCGTTGCGATAGGTCATCAGCGGCAGGTGAAGCTGCTTGCAGCGTTCCTGCGTCAACGTCAGACAAATCAGGCCGCGGCCGTACTTGGCCATGAAGTTGATCGCTTCCGGCGTGACGAATTCGGCGGCGATCACGAGGTCGCCCTCGTTTTCGCGGTCTTCTTCGTCGACCAGGATCACCATCCGGCCGGCTTTCAGCTCGGCGATGATGTCGAGCGTGGAGGCGAGCGTCATAAGGGGGCGAGAAAGAGGAAAGTGCGTATTTTACGCCAGCCGGACGGCGTTTCGGCTGGCGCGGGCCGCGCGCGGCGGGCAAGCGCTCCGGAAAACGGAGCGGCCGGCCTGCGCGGCAGGCCCGGCGGGCCGCCGCCGCGCGTGGCCGGCACGCGGGTGCGGACGGTTGCGGGCCGGGTCGACCCCGGCCTCGCGTCATGCGTGCTGGTCGCGCCCGCCGAGGTAGTCGAGCTTGCCGAGTTCGACGCCGCTGTGGCGCAGGATGTCGTACGCGGTCGTCACGTGGAAGAAGAAGTTGGGCAGCACGAAATGCAACAGGTACGACTGGCCGGTGAACTCGATCGGGCCCACGCGCATCTTCAGCACGATCTGGCGCGTCTCGCTGCCGTCGATCTGCGCGGCGTCGAAGCTTTTCAGGTAGTCGATCGTCTTCTGGATGCGCGCGTGCAGTTCGTCGAAGGTCTGCTCGACATCCGGGTAGCTCGGGATCTCGGCGCCGGCGAGCCGCGCGGCGCAGCCCTTGGCCGTGTCGGTCGCGATGTAGACCTGGCGGACGAGCGGCAGCATGTCAGGGTAGAGGCGTGCGCCGACGAATACCGACGGATCGATCTGCTTTTCGGCCGCATGGGCCTGCGCCTTGCCGAGGATGTGCTGCAGGTTGGTGAGGCCGCGGATCAGGACGGGCAGCGAAGCCTGGTACATCGAGATGGACATGGGGACGACTCCTGTGGGATGAGGCGCGGCCGCTACGCGGCGCGTCGTGCGTGGCGGCGTGGAAACCGCTGTCGACGCATCTTAGCGCGACGGCATGACCCGTGCGCGTCGATGGCCGTTCGGCCAGGTGCCGGCTGGCCGGACGGCCATCGAGCGGACGCGATCGCGCTGCTCTCGCTTCGGATGGCCGGCGACGGGGCGGCACCGCACGAAACAGAATGGGGGCAACGCCCGGGGGCGCCGCGGCGCGCCGAACAATGCCGGACCGAGCCGTCAGCCATCGTTCCCTATACAGGACAGAATGGAACTGCCCGATCAGTCCTGATGCACGCCCTGCGATGCCGACAGCATCCGCTCCACATACCGCGCGATCATGTCGACTTCGAGATTGACCTTGTCGTCGGCCTTCACGTGACGCAGCGTCGTGACCTCGACCGTATGCGGAATCAGGTTGATCGAGAATTCGCAGCCGTCCGCGCGATCGTCGACCGTATTTACGGTCAGGCTCACGCCGTTCACCGTGATCGAGCCCTTGTACGCGAGATAGCGGCCGAGTTCGCGCGGCGCGACGATCCGCAGTTCGTGCGACTCGCCGACCGGCGCGAAGCGCGTGACGGTGCCGAGGCCGTCCACATGGCCCGACACGATATGCCCGCCGAGGCGGTCGTGCGCGCGCAGCGCCTTCTCGAGGTTCACTTCGCCGGGCTGCGCGAGGCCGACCGTCCGGTTCAGGCTTTCGCGCGACACGTCGACGTCGAACGTGGCGGCGGTCTTTTCGATCACCGTCATGCACGCGCCCTGGATCGCGATGCTGTCGCCGAGCGCGACATCGGCCAGGTCGAGCCCGCCGGCCTGTACGGTCAGGCGCACGCCGGCATCGGTCGACGTGCCGAGCGGGGCGATCGTTTCGATGCGGCCGACGGCCGCGACAATTCCGGTAAACATCGTGACGATTCCGTTCAGTGAGCGGCGTCGGGCGGCGCGACACGCGCGAGGATCCGCAGGTCGTCGCCGATCCGCTCGATACCGTGGAACGACAGCCGCGTGCGCGCGTCGAGGCTGGCCGGCGCGGCGAGATCGAACATGCCGGCCGCGTCGGCGCCCAGCAGGCTCGGCGCGAGATACACCAGCAATTCGTCGACGCAGTGCTCGCGCAGCAGCGAACCGTTCAGCTTGTGGCCGGCCTCGACGTGCAACTCGTTGACGCCGCGCGCGGCGAGCGCCGCCAGCATCGCCGGCAGGTCGACCTTGCCGTGGGCATTCGCGAGCGGCACGATTTCCGCGCCGCGCGACTTCAGCACGTTCGCGCGTAGTTCGCCGGCGGCGTCGAGCCGGCCGCAGAAGATCAGCAACGGCGCGCCTTCGAGCAGCCGCGCGTCGAGCGGCAGGTCGAGACGGCTGTCCACGAGGATGCGTTGCGGCTGGCGCGGCGTGTCGACGCCGCGCACGGTCAGCAGCGGATTGTCCTCGCGCACGGTGCCGATGCCGGTGAGGATCGCGCAGGCGCGGGCGCGCCATGCGTGCCCGTCGAGGCGCGCGGCTTCACCGGTGATCCACTGGCTTTCGCCCGAGGGCAGCGCGGTGCGGCCGTCGAGCGACGCGGCGGCCTTCATCCGCACCCACGGGCGGCCGCGCGTCATCCGCGACACGAAGCCGATGTTCAGCTCGCCGGCCTCATGCGCGAGCAGCCCGCAGCGCACGTCGATGCCCGCGTCGCGCAGCATTCCGAGGCCGCGGCCCGACACCTGCGGGTTCGGATCTTCCATCGCCGCGACGACCTTGGCCACGCGCGCGTCGATCAGCGCGTTCGCGCACGGCGGCGTGCGGCCGAAATGGCTGCACGGTTCGAGCGTCACGTAGACGGTCGAGCCCGCGACGTCGTTGCCGCGCGCGCGAGCGTCCTTCAGCGCCTGCACTTCCGCGTGGTCCTGGCCGGCCGGCTGCGTGAAGCCTTCGCCGATCACGTCGCCGTCCTTGACGATCACGCAGCCGACGTGCGGATTCGGCGCGGTCGTGTACATGCCGCGCGCGGCGAGCGCGAGCGCGCGCTGCATGTGGGCGAAATCGGTGTCCGAGAACATGCGGGCGGCCCCGGGTCAGGCGGCGAGTGCCGCGAATGCGCGGCGCGCGGCCGCGAGCGTCGCGTCGATCACCGCGTCGTCGTGCGTGCTCGACACGAAGCCGGCTTCGTATGCGGACGGCGCGAAGTACACGCCCTCGTCGAGCATCAGGTGGAAGAAGCGGTTGAAGCGCTCGGTGTCGCTCTTCGTGACTTCCGCGAAGCTCGTCGGCACGCGCTCGGCGAAGTACAGGCCGAACATCGCGCCGACCGAATCGGCCGCGAACGGCACGCCGGCCGCGCGCGCTTCGGCCGCGAGGCCGTCGGCGAGGCGCTTCGTCTGCGCGGCGAGCGCGTCGTAGAAGCCCGGCGCCTGGATCAGTTGCAGCGTCTTCAGGCCCGCGGCGACGGCGATCGGGTTGCCCGACAGCGTGCCGGCCTGATACACGCCGCCGAGCGGCGCGAGGTGGGCCATGATGTCGCGGCGGCCGCCGAACGCGGCGGCCGGCATCCCGCCGCCGATCACCTTGCCGAGGCAGGTGAGGTCGGCCGCGATCCCGTAATACGCCTGCGCGCCGCCGAGCGCGACGCGGAACCCGCACATCACCTCGTCGAAGATCAGCACGGCGCCGTGCTTCGTGCACAGCGCGCGCAGCGCGTTCAGGAATTCGGGCGTGCCGCGCACGAGGTTCATGTTGCCGGCGACCGGCTCGACGATCACCGCGGCGATCTCGTCGCCGAACGCGCCGAACGCTTCTTCCAGCGCGGCGACGTTGTTGTATTCGAGGACGGTCGTGTGCTTCGCGATGTCGGCGGGCACGCCGGCCGACGTCGGGTTGCCGAACGTCAGCAGGCCCGAGCCGGCCTTGACCAGCAGGCTGTCCGCGTGGCCGTGGTAGCAGCCCTCGAACTTCACGATGCGGCTGCGGCCCGTGAAGCCGCGCGCGAGACGCAGCGCGCTCATCGTGGCCTCGGTGCCGCTCGACACCATCCGCACCTGTTCGATCGACGGCACGAGCTTGCAGATTTCCTCGGCGATCTCGATCTCGGCTTCGGTCGGCGCGCCGAACGAGAAGCCGTCGGCGAGCACGTTCTGCACGGCCGACAGCACGTCCGGATGGACGTGGCCGACGATCATCGGGCCCCACGAGCCGATGTAGTCGATGTACTGCTTGCCGTCGGCATCCCAGAAATACGGGCCTTGCGCGCACGCGACGAAACGCGGCGTGCCGCCGACCGAGCGGAACGCACGCACCGGCGAGTTGACGCCGCCGGGAATGGTCTTCTGGGCGCGTTCGAAGAGGATCTGATTGTTGGACATGAGCGAAACCTGCGAGAGAAGGGCGCGGGGGCCTGTGCACGGGCCGCGGCGCCTGGCGGAACGATCGTCTGATTGTACCGGAGACGCGCACGGCAGGCCCGCCAGCGCTTGTGCGGCCTTTCGGCGCGTTGGGGAATCGACCGGGCGGAAAGGCGGCCCCGATTCGACCCGGTTTACGCTGATCGCGGCCGCTTGCGCTTGCCGGTCAGCTCGGCCCAGCGCTTTTCGAGCGGGCCCTCGACCATCGGCTTGATCGACGTGCCGGAACTCTGCGCGTCCCACGTCTGCACCGAGTACGGATGCACGCGCAGCGCGTCGCGCGCGATCACGACGTCCTGATGCGCGTCGACGAGCCAGTCGTACACGAAGTCGATGCACAGCCGGTAGCCGCGCTTGGTCGACGGATCGGGCACCTCGTACGGCGCGCGCGTCACGTAGCCGGAGCCGAACACGCCCTTCGTTTCCTTCGCGACGCGGTGCAGGAACACGCGGTCGCCCGGCAGGATGCCGCGCGCGAAGCCGCAGCCCCACACGTCATGCACGGCCTCGCCGGCCTTCACGCGCGCGGCGACGTCGGGCAGTTCGGGCCATGGCCATTTCTTGGGGCTCCAGATCAGCAGGAAAGCGGTCATCGGTCGGTCGTACGTCGAATAGGTCAGACGAGAGGGGCGGGCAGCAGCAAGCTTAATCGAATCCGCCCGCGGGCTCGTTCGGCGCGCGACGCGCATGGGCGTGTCCCCGGCCGCCGCCGCGTGCGGGCTGAGGCACGCAAAAAAGTTGCGCGTACAATCATGAGCCTGAACGCGCCGCTTGCGGCGCGGCCTGCCGTCTTTACCGCCACGCGCGCCCCGATGCGTGCGGGCACCCATTCCGGATACCCATGTCTCACGTCGTCCGGCGCCGGCCCGATGCCCGGCTGATCCTGTTGCTCGGCGCGCTCGCGGCCTGCGGGCCGATCGCCACCGACATGTACCTGCCGAGCTTGCCGTCGATTGCCGACGGCTTTTCCGTGAGCCCCGGCGCCGCGCAGCGCACGCTGACGAGCTTCATGGCCGGCTTCTCGATCGGCATGCTGCTGTACGGCCCGCTGTCCGACACGTGGGGCCGCCGCCCGGTGCTGCTTGGCGGGATCGCGCTGTTCACGCTCGCGAGCATCGGCTGCTTCGTGTCGGGTTCGATCGACATGCTGATCGTCGTGCGTTTCCTGCAGGCGCTCGGCGCCGGCGCCGCGTCGGTGCTCGCGCGGGCGATCGCGCGCGACGCGCACGAACCGAGCGACGCGGCGAAGGTGCTGTCGATGGTCGCGATCGTCACCGCGGTCGGGCCGCTGCTCGCGCCGCTGATCGGCGGCCAGATCCTGCGTTTCTCCGGCTGGCGCGGCGTGTTCGTCGTGCTGGCCGTGTTCGGCGCGATCTGCGCGACGACCGCGTATCTGCGCGTGCCCGAAACCTGGCCGAAGGAGCGGCGCAAGAGCGCGGCCGTGCTCGCGTCGTTCGCATCGTACGGGCGCATCCTGTCCGATCCCGTCGCATGGGGGCACATGCTGTGCGGCGGGATGGCGTTCGCGTCGATGTTCTCGTACATCACCGCGACGCCGTTCGTGTACATCGAGTATTTCCACGTGTCGCCGCAGCACTACGGGCTGCTGTTCGGGCTGAACGTCGTCGGGATCATGATCGGCAACTTCGCGAACACGCGGCTCGTCGGCCGCATCGGGTCGCTGCGCATCATCGCGGCCGCGTCGCTCGTGAGCTGCATCGCGTCGCTTGCGGTCGCGTTCGTCGCGCTGACGGGGTGGGGCGGGCTGTGGTCGATCGTCGTGTGCCTGTTCTTCGTCGTCGGCGTGGTCGGGATCCTGTCCGCGAACTGCACGACCGACCTGATGCACCGCTATCCGCACAACGCGGGCGCGTCGGCGGCCGTGTTCGGCGCGATGCAGCTCGCGCTTGGCGCACTCGCGAGTGTCGCGATCGGCGCACTCGCGGACGGCACGCCGTTCGCGATGGGCGTGACGATCGGCGTCACCGGCGTGCTGTGCTTCGTCGGGCGCTATCTGGTGCTGCGCTGGCATGGACGGCCCGTGCCGACCGGGGCTTAAGCAGCGCGGCGGAACTGGCGGAGGAGGGCGGTCGACGGGTTTGAACTTCCCACCTCTGCATCACTTTGAACGGTCTGACGAGCGATTGTCGAGTCGATAGCTGCGCTTCGGGTTGATCACGAATCGCCTGACTTCAGTCTCGAGTTCCTGGCCGTGATACAGATCTAGGCATTTTAAAAAATCAAATCTCACGCCCTTGATTTCGGACTCGACGACCGGATTGCGATAGTCGCGTGCAAGAAAAAGATTGACCAGTGATTTGCTCGCGTCGGGGTTCCGCTCCAGATCGAAGTCGGTCCAGTCCATCAGCGCACTGGCACTGCTTCCCGCGTCCATCGCAGCGGTCGGTTCATTCCGATAAGCGGTCGCGATGCATTCGGCGAACACCATGTCCTTGTAGTTCTGCGCGTAGGTTCGGGCGCCGGCTTGCGGCGACGACGTATCCGCGGCGTGGCTGGGTTGTGCCGCGAACATCAGCGCCCAGAACATCACACACCGGAGCAGCGGATTTTGTCTGATGGCAGACTCCAGAGGTATGCACAGATCCAACACATCGCCTAAAAGATGAACCGGTCTATTTGGCGAGGTGCAATCAGCGCGGCAGGCTTTCCAAGCGCTGATTGCTCCACGCTCCATCCAGAATAGCCTGATAGAGCATGCCTAGAGTCAGTGGCACTTTGTCATATTTTTCTCGGCGTTTTCTGGAGAAAGCCATCCGCGCAACTTCAATCAAGCTAAAGCCCTCTCCTGAGAAGTAGCGATTGAATTCAAAATCTCCAACTTGCACTGGAAATTTATCAAAGAAGCGCTCCATAAACTCGACCGCATCATCGCCAGTGATATCCAAATCACCCTCGACGGCATGATCTTTTGTGAGAATTTTTTGGGGACCAACACCGGCCTCCCTTCTCACAAAATCCTCAAACTCGTTCCACGTAAACTGACTCATCAGAACACCTTGTCCTCAGGTTTAACAAGTGCGTTATAGCGCGACACGGAACGAACGCTGATCATCGTGACATCCTTGGCAGCAATGACCCAGCCAACGACAGGAACCGCGCGCCCAACGAAAACCCCAATGTTTATTACCAGAATGAACTTCAAGCGCTTGACGCTGGCATTGGTCAGCGTTGGGAGGATCTTCTTCTTCAAATCGTAGTCCAGATACTTGCGACTCGATATCGACGCAACGGAAGTACCCGGCGTGGTACCAAAGGGCTTCGCTCGTGTTGGCATCCAATTTTGACCGGCCACAATGGCAACCACTGCTGCCACATCGTCAACACCAAGCTCCTTGCATGTCTCATCGATAAAGACAAGGAAAAACAGCTCCATCGGCGTGAGATCTCGATGTGTACCAAAGGCATAGGTATTGTGTTCATTATAGTATTCCTCTCTCAGGCTATCGACGAGGCTGAAATCTCGAAGAGAACGATCCCCTGCCTATCGTCCAGGGTGCTGCCGCCCAGCGAAGGCGGGAATTTGATCACTGCTGCTTTGTTCCATCGCTGGATATGGGTGGCAACGTTGTCCCCAATCGTTCGCGCAACTTTCTCCGCGGAATTTATCGGCGCGTAAATGCGCATTGCTGCTGCCATGCGGCTGAAAAACGTGGTCTAGTCATATCCCTCTCCGCAAGCTGGATGAACGTGATGCCGTCGATGCCAATCGGGGTTCGGTGAGAAACGCGTCGTTTCTCGCGTCGGACCGGGATGGCGGCATCACGCGGAGTGAAGGAAGTTACCGAGCCAGGACAACTGCCGACAATCGGACTTGTTCGAAAATGTGGGGATGTACGAACGTATGACGTCACGTGCCGTCATCGATGCCTACCGGGCTGATGTGGTTCGCACCGGTGCCGCTGATGCAAAACACCCCGAACGCCGGGCCTGAATCCAGCGTTCGGGGTGTCGTGGATCGACGGTGTTTCGCCGAAGCGTCAGTCCCGCGCGACGTCCTTCGCCGCCGGCGACGCGCCGTGGCTCAACCAGTCGAGCACGTCGGCCGTTTCGTCGTCGCTCGCCCGCGCGCGCGCCTGCGCCACGGCCTCCGGCAATTCGCCGTTGGTCGACGCGCGACGGATCGCGACGCCGACCGCGAGAATGTCGATCATCAGCAGGTGCAGGACCCGCGAGATCATCGACAACTGCGACTCGCGCATCTCGATGTGGTCGGTCTCGAGCGCGACGGTCGCGCGCTTCGCGAGCGGCGTGTTGCTCGACGTGATCGCGATCACCTTCGCGCCGGCCTGCATCGCGACGTCGAGCACGCGCAGCAGCTCGGGCGCGCGTCCCGACTTCGACACCGCGACGATCACGTCGCCCTTGCCGAGCAGCGCGGCCGACGCGGCCTGCATGTACAGGTCGCCGTACGCAATCGTCGGGATTCCGAAGCGGAAGAACTTGTAGTGCGCGTCCTGCGCGACGATGTTCGAGTTGCCGAGCCCGTAGAACTCGATGCGACGTGCGCCGTTCAGGATTTCGATCGCGTTCTCGACGTGCTCGAAATTCAGGTGTTCGCGCAGCTGCAGGATCGCGGACACCGTGTTGTCGAGCACCTTCGCGCCGAAGTCGGTGGCCGTATCGCCGAGATGCACCTGGCTGTGGCTCATCGGGATCGTGCCGGTGAGGCCGGTCGCGAGCTTCAGCTTGAAATCCGACAGCCCCTGGCAGCCGAGCGAGCGGCAGAAGCGGATCACGGTCGGCTGGCTCACGTCGGCCTTGCGCGCGATGTCGACGATCGGATCGTTGATGATCGAGCGTGGATGGTTCAGCGCGAGATCGGCCACGCGGCGCTCGGCCGGCGTCAGCGCGTCGCGCATCTGGCGGATCCGCTCGAACACGGCCGACGACGCGCCGCCCGAGCGGTTCGACAACTGCTCCGCGAGAATCGCCGATACGCCCAGGAACGCCGGGTACTCGGCGGTGATCAGGTAGGTCGGGATGTTCTGCAGATAGTGCGTGAAGCGGCCCTTCGCCTCGAAGCGCGCGCGGAACGACGAGCGCGTGAACAGCTCGCCCAGCTTCAGCGCGACGCCGCCGCCGATGTACACGCCGCCGAGCGCGCCGAGCGTGAGCGCGACGCTGCCGGCGAACGCGCCGAGAATCCCGCAGAAGCATTCGACCGTCTCGAGCGCGAGCGCATCGCCCGCATGTGCGCGCTCGACGATCTCGACCGTGTCGACGGATGCGGCCACCCGCTTCTTGTCGCGCGCGGCGAGCGCACGATAGATGATCTCCATGCCGGGGCCCGCGCACACACGCTCGAACGACACGTGCGGAAACTTCTTGCGCGCGTATTGCAGCACGAGATCCTCGCGCTCGTCCTGCGGCGCGAACGAGGCGTGACCGCCTTCGCTGCCGAGCGCGATCCAGCGGTCGTCGGCCGGAATCAGGCCCGACACGCCGAGCCCGGTGCCGGGCCCGAGCAGGCCGATCACGCTGTTCTGGCGGCGCGCGCCGCCGCCCACCTGCACGCGCTGCGCATCGGTCAGACCGGGCAGCGCCATCGCGAGCGCGGTGAAATCGTTGACGACGAGCAGCGTGTCGAAGCCGAGCGCGCGGCGCGTCGCCTCGATCGAGAAGCTCCAGTCGTGGTTGGTCATCGTGACCTGGTCGCCGTCGACCGGGTTCGCGATCGCGATCGCCGCGTGGTTCACGCGGCTGATCTTCACGTCCTTCAGATACTTGCGGATCGCGTCGGTGATCGTCGGATAATCGGCGCCGGGATAGACGCGGATCTGCGTGATCTCGCCCGGGCCGGTTTCCAGCGCGAAGCGCGCGTTGGTGCCGCCGACGTCCGCGAGCAGGCGCGGGCCGTCGGCATGCTGACCCGCGACGACCGCCTTACTTTGCGCACCAGTAGACATCGAGCTGGGTCCCCTTGTCGTTGGCCAGTTGGGAAATCGCGTTCTTCTGCAGCGACGCGGCTGCCGCGTCGAGCACGTCGCGCTTGCGGGCGCCCGCGATCAGCAGGAACAGCCGGTCGACGCGCTTCAGCGCATCGAGCGAATAGCTCACGCGTGCATGGGGCGCCGCGCCCGGATGCACGGCGACGAAGCGCTCGGACGTCGTGATCGCGTGGTCCCATTCGGGCGCGTCGGCGAAAATCGACGCGGTGTGGCCGTCCTCGCCCATGCCGAGCACGGCGACGGTCGGCACGCGGTAGTCGGCGTTCGCATTGAGCGCGGCGACGTGCGCGTCGAGCGACACACGTGTGTCGACGAGCGGCAGGAAGCGGGCAGGGGCCGCCGCGTGCCGCAGCAGCGTGTCGCGCACGAGTTGCGCGTTGCTGGCCGCGTCGTCGTCCGGCACCCAGCGGTCGTCGACCAGTGTGACGTCGACGCCGGCCCAGTCGAGCGCCGCGTGCGACAGCGTGTGCAGGAACGGGCGCGGGCTGGTGCCGCCGGACACCGCGAGCGTCGGGCGCGCGGGGCCCGCGAGCGCCGCGCGCAGCGCATCGCCGACGGCGCGCGCGAGCGCTTCGCTTTGCGCTTCCTGGGTGTCGAAAGCGTGGATCTCGATCACATCTCCTCCGGACTGCTTTGTCTGTTCAAATCGTACGAATCGTGAGGCGCGTTGCCGCGTACGGTGACGTACGCCGCAACGGTTTGCATCAGTTTTCTTCTTCGAGCCAGCAGGTGTCGTGCTGCGCGAGCATCGCGCTCGACGCGGCCGGCCCCCACGTGCCCGCCGCATACGGCTTCGGCGGTTTCAGCGTGCGCGCCCATTCGTTCAGGATCGGCTCGACCCACTGCCATGCGGCTTCCTGTTCGTCGCGACGCACGAACAGGGCGAGCCGGCCGTTGATCACGTCGAGCAGCAGGCGCTGGTACGCCTCCATCTGCCCTTCCTTGAAGAACTGGTCGAACGCGAGGTCGAGGTGCACGCTCGCGAGGTTCATCCCTTCGCCCGGCTGCTTCGCGAGGCAGTACAGGCGGATCGTCTCGTTCGGCTGCAGCCGGATCACGAGGCGGTTCGCACCGGCGCGCAGCGCGGAGGCCCCGAGCGCCGAGTGCGGCACCGGGCGGAAGTTGACGACGATTTCCGCGACGCGGTCGGCCAGACGCTTGCCGGTGCGCAGGAAGAACGGCACGCCCGCCCAGCGCCAGTTCTCGATCTCGACCTTCAGCGCGACGAAGGTTTCGGTCTGGCTGTCGGGCTTCACGCCCGGCTCGGTCGCGTAGGCCGGCACCTGCGCGCCCTTGATCACGCCCGCATGATACTGGCCGCGCACGGCCACCTTGCCGATGTCGCGCGGGTCCACCGGCTTCAGCGCGCGCAGCACGCGCAGCTTCTCGTCGCGCACCGAGTCGGAATCCATCGAGTGCGGCGGCTCCATCGCGACGATCGACAGCAGCTGCAGCAGGTGGTTCTGCACCATGTCGCGCAGCGCGCCCGTATTGTCGTAGAAGTCGCCGCGCGCCTCGACGCCGAGCTCCTCGGCGATCGTGATCTGGATGCTCTCGACCCATTCGCGGCGCCACAGCGGCTCGAACAGCGCATTGCCGAAGCGCAGCGCGAGCAGGTTCTGCACGGGCTCCTTGCCGAGGTAGTGGTCGATCCGGTAGATCTGGCCTTCCGCGAAGATCTCGCCGACCGCGTCGTTGATCGCGTTGGACGACTTCAGGTCGTAGCCGAGCGGCTTCTCGAGCACGATGCGCGCGCCTTCGTTCAGGCCGACCGACGCGAGCGCCTTGCAGATCGGCACGAACAGCGACGGGCCCGTCGCGAGATAGAACACGCGGATGCCGGGCAGCGATGCAACCGCGTCGCGCAGCACGACGTAATCCTCCGCGCGGCCGAGATCGAGCTTCACGTACTCGATGCGGTCGAGAAACGACTTCCATGCCGCGTCGTCGAATGCGTTGCCGGCCGCCTTCGCCGCATGCGGCTTCACGTGCGTGTCGACCCATTCGAGATAGGCCGCCCGATCCGATTCGTGTCGCGCCACGGCGACGATCCGGCCGCTCGCCGCCAGCATGTTCGCGCGGTGCGCTTCGAACAGCGCGGGCAGGATCTTGCGCATCGACAAATCGCCGGTGCCGCCGAAAAGTACGAAGGTAAAGCTGGAATCGGTATGCATGTGTCTCCGCCGTGTTGGGGGTGCCCGGAAGCGATCCGTAGTGCGATAAAAATATTTTTGACACTGAATTGTAGTTTAACTACAATCCGCCGCAAGGGGTAGCACCTGGGTGAAGAAAAAAAGAAGCGCGGTCGACGAGCTGCGCGAGCTTCGCCTTCGGGAGCGCCTTGTGCCGAATGTTATCGGACATTGGCGGTGCGCATCGTCCGCGCGCCGTCGGCCCCGGGCTCGCGTCGCATCATCGCGGCGGGCCAGAAACACAAAGAGGAGACACGCCGTTGAATCTCGATTCACGCTTTCTGTAAGAGCCCGGCCGGTCATCGGCCCCGTACGCTGCATGCGTCCCGCGGCTCGATTTCCCCGTCGTTATCAAGAAGCCGGTTCCCGGTGAGGGAACCTCACGAGTTGATTCAGTCTGGAGGAGATAAGTAATGAAAGTTCGCTCGATCATGGGCGCGCTCTGCGCCGCAGGTCTGATGGCTGGCGCCGTGGCGGCGCAGGCAGCCGAGAACGTAACCGTGCTGCACTGGTGGACCTCGGGCGGCGAGTCGAAGGCCGTCGGCGTGCTGAAGGACGACCTGCAGAAGCAGGGCTACGTGTGGAAGGACTTCGCGGTCGCGGGCGGCGCCGGCGCCGCGGCGATGACCGCGCTGAAGACCAAGGTGATCAGCGGCGACGCACCGTCGGCCGCGCAGATCAAGGGCCCGCTGATCCAGGACTGGGCCGACCAGGGCGTGCTCGTCAACATCGATTCCGTCGCAGGCGACTGGAAGCAGAACCTGCCGCCGGAAATCGACAAGATCATCAAGTACAAGGGCCACACCGTCGCCGCGCCGTTCTCGGTGCACCGCGTCAACTGGCTGTACATCAACAAGGCCGCGCTCGACAAGGTCGGCGCGAAGGTGCCGACCACCTGGCCCGAATTCTTCGCGGTGGCCGACAAGCTGAAGGCCGCGGGCATCCAGCCGGTCGCGATGGGCGGCCAGCCGTGGCAGGACCTGACGCTGTGGGAAGACGTGGTGCTGTCCCAAGGCCCGGCGTTCTACAAGAAGGCGCTGGTCGACCTCGACCAGGCGACGCTGACGTCGCCGCAGATGCTGTCGGTGTTCGACACGGTGCGCAAGATCCAGGGCTACTTCGACACCGGTCGTAACGGCCGCGACTGGAACCTCGCGACCGCGATGGTCATCAACGGCAAGGCCGGCATGCAGTTCATGGGCGACTGGGCGAAGGGCGAGTTCGAGAACGCCGGCAAGAAGTCGGGCAAGGACTACATCTGCGCGCCGGTGCCGGGCACCGCGAACGCATACACGTTCAACGTCGACTCGTTCGTGTTCTTCCAGCAGAAGGGCGAGAAGAACGCGACGCCGGGCCAGCTCGCGCTCGCGAAGACGATCATGACGCCGGACTTCCAGGAGCAGTTCAGCCTGCTGAAGGGCTCGATCCCGGTGCGCCTCGGCGTGAAGATGGACAAGTTCGACGACTGCGCGAAGAAGTCGTACGCCGACGAGCAGGTCGCGATCAAGTCGGGCGGCTACGTGCCGTCGCTCGCGCACGGGATGGCGCAGAACGACGCGACCGCCGGCGCGATCACGGACGTCGTGACGAAGTTCATGAACTCGCAGCAGGATTCGAAGAGCGCGGTCGCCGCGCTCGCGAAGGCCGCGAAGGTCAAGTAACGCGCGCCAGGCGCCCGGCCGGAAACGCTTCATCGGCCGGGCGTTTTTGCATGTGCAGCAAACGGGCTCGCCCGCAGGCCCGTGCCGTACCCGGCGCCGGCCCGGCCTGCGCCGCCCTCGTTCCAGGAGTCGAATCAAGTGGCTGCCCCTCTTAGCGGAAACGGATCCGGCGCTGCCGCCGCACGGCGTACGTCGCCGATGTCGGCCTTCGCCGATCGCTGGATCCCGAAGCTCGTGCTCGCGCCGAGCGTCGCGATCGCCGTGGTGTTCATCTACGGCTTCATCCTGATTACCGGCTATCTGTCGCTGACCCGCTCGCGGCTGTTGCCCAACTACGAATTCGACGGCTTCGGCCGTTACACGGACCTGTTCCAGAACGACGTGTGGTGGACCTCCGCCGCGAACCTCGGCTGGTTCGGGATTCCGTTCATCGCGATCTGCGTCGGGCTCGGCCTGTTCCTCGCGATCCTGCTCGACCAGCGGATCCGCAACGAAGGCGCGCTGCGCGCGATCTTCCTGTACCCGATGGCGCTGTCGTTCATCGTGACCGGGACCGCATGGCAGTGGATCCTGAACCCGGGCCTCGGCCTCGAGAAGGTGATGCACGACTGGGGCTGGACGAGCTTCTCGTTCGGCTGGCTCGACGATCCGGACAAGGCGATCTTCTGCGTGGTGATCGCGGCCGTGTGGCAGTCGACCGGCTTCGTGATGGCGCTGTTCCTCGCGGGGCTGCGCGGTGTCGACGGCGAGATTTTCAAGGCCGCGCAGGTCGACGGCGCGACGCTGCCCACCATCTACCGCAAGATCGTGATCCCGAGCATGCGCCCGGTGTTCTTCTCGGTGCTGCTGATCCTCTGCCACATCACGATCAAGACCTTCGACCTCGTCGTCGCGCTGACGGCGGGCGGCCCGGGCACGTCGTCGTCGCTGCCGGCCATGTTCATGTACACGTTTTCGTTCAACCGCGGCCAGCTCGGGCTCGGCGCGGCGTCCTCGGTGATGATGCTCGCGACCGTGGTCGCGGTGCTGGTGCCGCTGATGTATATGGAATCGAGGAGCACCCGCAATGCAGCCTAAGATGACGATCAGCCGGGCAGTGATCTATGCGGCACTGATCCTGTTCGCGCTGTATTTCCTGTTCCCGATCTACGTGATGCTGTCGACGTCGTTCAAGGATCTCGACCAGCTGCGCACCGGCAACCTGCTGACGCCGCCGACGCACTGGACTTTCGATCCGTGGATCAAGGCATGGAGCGGCGCCTGTACCGGCGTGCGTTGCGACGGGATGAAGCCGTTCTTCCTGAACTCGCTGCAGATGGTGATTCCCGCCGTGCTGATCTCGTCGCTGATCGGCGCGTTCAACGGCTACGTGCTCACCCACTGGCGCTTTCGCGGCGCGGACGCGCTGTTCACGATGATGCTGGTCGGCTGCTTCATCCCGTTCCAGGTGATCCTGCTGCCGATGGCGCGCCTGCAGGGGATGCTCGGCCTCGCGAACACGATTCCGGGCCTCGTGTTCGTGCACGTCGTGTACGGGATCGCGTTCACGACGATGTTCTTCCGCAACTTCTACGTGAGCGTGCCGGCCGAACTCGTGAAGGCCGCGCGCATCGACGGCGCCGGCTTCTTCACGATCTTCACGAAGATCCTGCTGCCGGTGTCGCTGCCGATCTTCATGGTGTGCCTGATCTGGCAATTCACGCAGATCTGGAACGACTTCCTGTTCGGGATCGTGTTCTCCGGCGTCGACTCGATGCCGATCACGGTCGCGCTGAACAACCTCGTCAACACGTCGACGGGCGTGAAGGAATACAACGTCGACATGGCCGGCGCGATCATCGCCGCGCTGCCGACGCTGCTCGTCTACATCGTCGCCGGCCGCTACTTCGTGCGCGGGCTGACGGCGGGCGCGGTGAAGGGGTAGGCGCGGCTTTATCCGATACGACGAACCGGCCGCGCACCACGCGCGGCGCATCGAAACGAACCCGACGCGGCGCCCGAGTGCGCCGCGCGAGACGAGACAGAGGATTCACAGCATGGCAAGCCTTTCCATCCGTGACGTGTACAAGACCTACCCGAACGGGGTGCCGGTCCTGAAGGGTGTCGACATCGAGATCGAGGACGGACAGTTCCTGATCCTGGTCGGCGGCTCGGGCTGCGGGAAATCGACGCTGCTCAACATGATCGCCGGGCTCGAGACCGTCACGAGCGGCGAGATCTGCATCGACGGCAAGGTCGTCAACGACCTGTCGCCGAAGGATCGCGACATCGCGATGGTGTTCCAGTCGTACGCGCTGTATCCGTCGATGACGGTGCGCGAGAACATCTCGTTCGGGCTGAACATCCGCAAGGTGCCGAAGAGCGAGCAGCAGCAGATCGTCGATCGCGTGGCGTCGATGCTGCAGATCCAGCACCTGCTCGACCGCAAGCCGGGCCAGCTGTCGGGCGGCCAGCGCCAGCGCGTCGCGATGGGCCGCGCGCTCGCGCGCGATCCGTCGCTGTTCCTGTTCGACGAGCCGCTGTCGAACCTCGACGCGAAGCTGCGCATCGAGATGCGTGCGGAAATCAAGCTGCTGCACCAGCGTCTCGGCACGACGATCGTCTACGTGACGCACGACCAGATCGAGGCGATGACGCTCGGCGATCGCATTGCGGTGATGAAGGACGGCGTGGTCCAGCAGTTCGGCGCGCCGCAGGACATTTACGATTCGCCGTCGAACCTGTTCGTCGCGGGCTTCATCGGCGCGCCGCCGATGAACTTCATCAACGGCAAGCTGGTGGAGCAGGGCGGCGGGATCGCGCTCGAGATCGACACGGGCCTCGCGCGCAGCGCGCTGATCCTGCCGTTCGACGCGGCGAAGCTGAAGTCGCACGTCGGCCGCGAGGTGATCCTCGGCCTGCGTCCGGAGCGCATCACCGACGCGCGCAACGCACATCACGGCGAGGCGTCGAAGCTGCAGCCGATCGACGTGCGCGTCGACGTGACCGAGCCGACCGGCCCGGACACGCACGTGTTCGCGCAGGTGAACGGCAAACGGATCGTGAGCCGCGTGCATCCGGCCGCGAACCCGCAGCCGGGGCAGACGCAATCGCTGCTGTTCGACGTGTCGAAGGCCGTGCTGTTCGATCCGGCGTCGGAAGAGCGGATCGCGTGACGCGACGCTTGGGTGAATGAAAGACGAAGGGGCCGTTTCGATGAACGGCCCCTTTTTCGTTTCGCCGATGCGGCTGACGCGCGCGCGGATGCGCCGGTCAGTGCGGCAACCGCACGTCGAACTTGAACGTCGCGAGCCGCGCGACGAGGATGAAGCCGGTCGCGAGCAGCACGCTGTACACCGAGTCGAACTGCAGCCACACGAGCAGCAGGTAGAACCAGCAGCCGACGAATGCACAGGTCGCGTACGGCCGCGAATCGCGCAGGATCAGCGGGATGTCGTTGCACAGCACGTCGCGGACGATCCCGCCGACCACGCCGGTGATCACGCCCATCATCACCGCGATGAAGCGCGGCATCTCGGCGTCGAGCGCGATCGACGTGCCCGAGATGCTGAAGATGCCGAGCCCGATCGCATCGGCGATCAGCAGCAGCCGTTCGGCCGACAGCCGCGACAGCATGCGCAGCACGAACGGCGCGAACAGCGCGAGCACGAAGATCGCGATCACGTAGTCGTCGTGCATGACCCAGTAAAACGGCCGGCGCTCGAGCAGGATGTCGCGCAGCGTGCCGCCGCCGAAGGCGGTCGCGAGCGCGACGACGAACGTGCCGACCGAGTCGAGGCGGTTCTTGCGCGCCTCGATGAACCCCGAAATCGCGAAAGCCAGCGTGGCGATCGCCTCCAGTATCGCGATCGCGAGCGTCAGCCTAGGATGCGGCACGCGGCCCCCGGTCGGCCGGCGCCGCGTGCGGCTGCAGCAGCACCAGCACCGCGCCCGCGCCGCCGTCGTGGCCGCGCGCCTCGCAGAAAGCGATCACTTCTTCCTTCTGCACGAGCCACGCGCGCACCTTGCCCTTCAGCACCGGTTCTTTGCCGATCGAGCCGAGGCCCTTGCCGTGGATCACGCGCAGGCAGCGCAGCCCTTTCTTGCCGGCTTCGCGGATGAATTCGGCGAGCGCATCGCGCGCTTCGTCGCGCCGCATGCCGTGCAGATCGATCTGCGCCTGCACGATCCACGCGCCGCTCCTCAGCTTGCGCACGACGTCGCGGCTGATGCCGGGGCGGTGGTAATAGAGCGAGTCGTCGCTGTCGAGCAGCGTCTCGGGATCGAATTCGTCGGACAGCGTCGCGTTCAGCACGGCCTCCTCGTCGCGCTGCGTCTGTTTCGGTACCGGGTCGGGCGGCATGCGGCCCGACGACGCGCGCGGCGGCGCGTTCAGCGGCCGGATCGTGCCGATTTCGTTGCGGAACAGGTTCGCGTCGGCTTCCGCCTTGCGTTCGGCCTGCGCGGTTTCGATGCGCGCGCGCTCGCGACGATCGGCTTCGCCTTGCAGCGACTTGCGCAACGCGCCGAGGCCCGCGAGGCCCTGGCCGCGCAACGCGGCCGCATCGGGCGCGGGCGGCGGCGCGGCGGGCGCCGGGGTCACGGGACGGGCAGCGATCTTCCGCTTCGCGGGATCGCTCGGATGGGGCTGGTTCTTCGCCATGATTCGGTAACAGGGCAGGCGCGTTCGGGCGCGCGGGCACAAAAAAAGCCGCTGCGCGGCGGCAGCGGCTTTCCGGTCGAGCCTGCTTCGCGGCAGCGGACGCCATTGTAGCGCCCACCGCGAAAAGGCTTCCGGCTTACTTCTTGTCGTGCAGGCTTTCGAGGTAGCGCTGCGCGTCGAGCGCGGCCATGCAGCCCGTGCCCGCGCTGGTGATCGCCTGGCGGTACACGTTGTCCTGCACGTCGCCCGCGGCGAACACGCCCGGCACGCTCGTCGACGTCGCGTTGCCTTGCAGGCCGCTCTTCGTCAGGATGTAGCCGTCCTTCATCTCCAGCTGGCCCTGGAACAGGTCGGTGTTCGGCTTGTGGCCGATCGCGACGAACACGCCCTGCACGTGCAGGTCTTCCGTCGCGCCGGTCTTCACGTTCTTGATGCGCAGGCCCGTGACGCCCGATTCCTCGCCCGTCACTTCGTCGAGCACGTGATCCCACTTGATGTCGACGACGCCTTCCTTTTGCTTCTCCAGCAGGCGATCGATCAGGATCGGCTCCGCGCGGAACTTGTCGCGGCGGTGGATCACGGTGACCTTCTTCGCGATGCCGGTCAGGTAGAGCGCTTCCTCGACGGCCGTGTTGCCGCCGCCGATCACCGCGACTTCCTGGTTGCGATAGAAGAAGCCGTCGCAGGTCGCGCAGGCCGACACGCCCTTGCCCATGAACGCTTCCTCGGAGGCCAGGCCGAGATACTGCGCGGACGCGCCGGTCGCGATGATCAGCGAATCGCACGTGTATTCACCCGAATCGCCGATCAGGCGGATCGGTTGCTCGTGCAGCTTGGCGGTGTGGATGTGATCGAAGACGATTTCGGTGTTGAAGCGCTCCGCGTGCTCCTGGAAGCGCGCCATGAGCTCCGGACCCTGCACGCCTTTCGCGTCGGCCGGCCAGTTTTCGACGTCCGTCGTGGTCATCAGCTGGCCGCCCTGCGCGATGCCGGTGATCAGCACCGGGGACAGGTTGGCGCGGGCCGCGTAAACGGCAGCCGTATAGCCGGCGGGGCCGGAACCGAGAATCAGGACTTTGGCGTGTTTGGGCGTGGACATGTGCGAATCCGTAAAAGGCGGCTGCGGCGGGCGGGGTAGGGGCTCGCCGGACGGTCCGGGTTGACCGGGATGCCGTCATAGGTGGGTATCAGACGCGCATTATAAAGGCCCCGTTGCTGCGCTGCCGAACGAGAGTTTCAATCGTGGCGATAGCGTTTCGTGGCGTGCCCCCGCGTACCGCGGCGGTGAGCCGGGCGGCGGCCCGCGATGCGGTGGCGCGTTGTCGCGGGGGCGCGCATCCGGCCGGCTGCCGGCGGCGCCGGTTCGGCACCCCGTCCCCGTTATGTAACCGTCATTTACACTTGGCGGCCCGGTGCAGCGTTTACAATAAGCGCGATCGAACGACAGGCGGGCGCACGGCCCGTCCTCTTTATACGGATTCATGGCAAAAGCTCCTTATTCCGCCCAGGCACAGGCGTTGCCGCACCGGATGTCGAAGCTCCTCACGGAGATCCGCTGGATTCTCCAGGTCGCGCTCTGCGCGTTTCTGGTGATGGCCCTGCTGAGCTACAGCCGGCGCGATCCGAGCTGGACGCACGCCGCCCAGGTCGATCACATCTCGAACTGGGCCGGCCGCGTCGGCGCGTGGACGGCCGACATCATCCTGCTGCTGTTCGGCCTGTCGGCCTACTGGCTGATCGTGCCGCTCGGGCGGCGCATCGCCGTCAACTACCGCCGCATCACGCGCCACGACGCGATGCCGGACGAACCGGAGCGGCCGATCGGCTGGCTCACCGAAATCTTCGCGTTCGTGCTGGTCGTGCTCGCGTGCGACGGCATCGAGGCGCTGCGCATGTGGTCGCTGAAGGTGCAGTTGCCGCGCGCGCCGGGCGGCGTCGTCGGCGAGGCCGTCGCGGGCGCGATGTCGCATGCGTTCGGCTTCACGGGCGGCACGCTGCTGCTGCTGATCGCGCTCGCGATCGGCCTGTCGCTGTATTTCCGCTTCTCGTGGCTGTCGGTCGCCGAGCGCGTCGGCGGCGCGATCCTGTCCGCCGTCAACGTCGCGAAGCTGCGCCGCGAGGCCGAGCGCGACCGCAAGCTCGGCGAGGCCGCGGCGGTGCGCCGCGAAGGCAAGGTCGAAGAGGAGCGCGTGCGCATCGAGGATCACGAGCCGGTAACGATCGTGCCGCCGGTCATCACGCCGGCGAAGTCCGAGCGCGTCGAGCGCGAGCGCCAGGTGCCGCTGTTTACCGACCTGCCGGGCGATTCGACGCTGCCGCCGGTGTCGCTGCTCGACCCCGCGCCGAAGACGCAGGAAGCGATTTCCGCCGATACGCTCGAATTCACGTCGCGCCTGATCGAGAAGAAGCTGAAGGATTTCGGCGTCGAGGCGAGCGTCGTCGCCGCGTATCCGGGCCCGGTCGTCACGCGCTACGAGATCGAGCCGGCCACCGGCGTGAAGGGCAGCCAGATCGTCAACCTCGCGAAGGATCTCGCGCGTTCGCTGTCGCTCGTGTCGATCCGAGTCGTCGAGACGATTCCCGGCAAGAACTACATGGCGCTCGAGCTGCCGAACCAGCGCCGCCAGACGGTGCATCTGTCCGAGATCATCGGCTCCGAGGTGTATGCGGCCGCATCGTCGGCGCTGACGCTGAGCCTCGGCAAGGACATCGGCGGCAAGCCGGTGTGCGCGGATCTCGCGAAGATGCCCCACCTGCTGGTCGCCGGCACGACCGGTTCGGGCAAGTCGGTCGGGATCAACGCGATGATCCTGTCGCTGCTGTACAAGGCGACCGCCGAGCAGGTGCGCCTGATCCTGATCGATCCGAAGATGCTCGAAATGAGCGTCTACGAAGGCATTCCGCACCTGCTGTGCCCGGTCGTCACCGACATGCGCCAGGCCGGCCATGCGCTGAACTGGACGGTCGCGGAGATGGAGCGCCGCTACAAGCTGATGAGCAAGCTCGGCGTGCGCAACCTCGCGGGCTACAACAACAAGATCGACGAGGCGGCGAAGCGCGAGGAGAAGATCCCGAACCCGTTCAGCCTGACGCCGGACGATCCGGAGCCGCTCGGCCGCCTGCCGAACATCGTCGTCGTGATCGACGAGCTGGCCGACCTGATGATGGTCGTCGGCAAGAAGGTCGAGGAGCTGATCGCGCGGATCGCGCAGAAGGCGCGCGCGGCCGGCATCCACCTGATCCTCGCGACGCAGCGTCCGTCGGTCGACGTGATCACCGGCCTGATCAAGGCGAACGTGCCGACGCGGATCGCGTTCCAGGTGTCGTCGAAGATCGACTCGCGCACGATTCTCGACCAGATGGGCGCCGAATCGCTGCTCGGGATGGGCGACATGCTGTACCTGCCGCCCGGCTCGGGGCTGCCCGTGCGCGTGCACGGCGCGTTCGTCGCCGACGACGAAGTGCATCGCGTCGTCGAGAAGCTCAAGGAGCAGGGCGAGCCGAACTACGTCGAGGGCCTGCTCGAAGGCGGCACCGCCGACGGCGACGAGGGCTCGGCCGGCGCGGGAACCGGCGAAGGCGGCGGCGAGTCTGATCCGCTGTACGACCAGGCGGTCGAGATCGTCATCAAGAACCGCCGTGCGTCGATCTCGCTCGTGCAGCGTCATCTGCGAATCGGCTACAACCGCGCGGCGCGGCTGCTCGAGCAGATGGAGCAGTCGGGGCTCGTGTCGGCGATGTCGTCGAGCGGCAACCGCGAAATTCTTGTGCCGGCGCGCGACGCGGAATGAGTCCGCGGCGCCTGCAGCGCCGGCCACCCACGGAGAAAACCGCATCATGCAGCAACTTTCGTTCGCCCCTTCCCTTCGTTCGACGCGGCGCTGGCTCGGCGCGGCGCTCGCCGGCGCATCGCTGATGCTCGCGGCGACGCACGCGTTCGCGGGCGGCACCGAGCAACTGAAGGCCTTCGTGTCGCAGGTGCGTTCGGCGAAGGGCGATTTCACGCAGCAGATCGTCAAGGCGCCGGCGGCCAAAGGCGCGAGCGCCGTGCAGGCCGCGCCGAAGCCCACCGACAATTCGAGCGGCACGTTCATGTTCGCGCGGCCGGGCAAGTTCATCTGGACGTACCAGAAGCCGTACCAGCAGGTGCTGCAGGCCGACGGCGACAAGCTCTACGTGTACGACCGCGACCTGAACCAGGTCACCGAGCGCAAGCTGAACGGCGCGCTGGGCGCGAGCCCCGCGGCGATCCTGTTCGGCAGCAACGATCTCGACAAGAACTACACGCTGCGCGACGCCGGCGAGAAGGGCGGCATCGACTGGCTCGAGATGCTGCCGAAGGCGCAGGACACGCAGTTTCAGCGAATCGGCATCGGTTTCCGCAACGGCACGCTCGCCGCGATGGAGCTGCACGACGTGTTCGGCAACGTGACGCTGCTGACCTTCACGAACATCCAGACGAACCTGCCGCTGAAGGGCGATACGTTCAAGTTCGTCGTGCCGAAGGGCGCGGACGTGATCAACGGCTGACCGTCGCTGCACCGTTTTCCCGATACGGGCCTGCCGGCAACGGCAGGCCCGTGTTGTTTGGGGGCGCGTGCAACAGGCGCGTGCAACAGACGCGTGCAACAGACGCGTGCAACAGACGCGTGCAACAGACCCGGGCAACAGACCCGGGCACTGCCCGCCGGGCCGCGGCGGCGCCGTCGCGCGGCTGTCATAATGTCAGGTCCGGCGGCCGGTTCGGCCGCGACCGTTTGATGTGGAGCGAGGGTTCATGTCCGACCTGTTTCAAGTCGAGCCGCGCCGCCCGCTCGCCGAGGCGCTGCGGCCGAAAACGCTCGCCGAGGTGATCGGCCAGACGCATTTGCTGGGCGAAGGCAAGCCGCTGCGGCTCGCGTTCGAATCGGGCAAGCCGCATTCGATGATCCTGTGGGGGCCGCCCGGCGTCGGCAAGACGACGCTCGCGCGGCTCACCGCGGCCGCGTTCGACTGCGAGTTCATCGCGCTGTCCGCGGTGCTCGGCGGCGTGAAGGACATCCGCGAGTCGATGGAGCAGGCGAAGGACACGCTGAACCGTACCGGTCGCCACACGATCCTGTTCGTCGACGAAATCCACCGTTTCAACAAGGGGCAGCAGGATGCGCTGCTGCCGTTCGTCGAGTCGGGCCTCGTGACCTTCATCGGCGCGACGACCGAAAACCCGAGTTTCGAGGTTAATTCGGCGTTGCTGTCGCGGGCGCAGGTGTACGTGCTGAAGTCGCTGAACGACGACGAGATGCGCCAGTTGCTGAAGCGCGCGCAGGAAATCGCGCTCGACGGCCTCGCGTTCGACGACAAGGCGATCGATACGCTGGTCGGCTACGCGGACGGCGACGCGCGCCGCTTCCTGAACCTGCTCGAACAGGCGCAGACGGCGGCGACGTCGGCCGGCGTCGCGACGATCGATGCCGATTTCGTCAGCAATGCGATGACGCTGAACGCGCGGCGCTTCGACAAGGGCGGCGACAACTTCTACGACCAGATTTCGGCGCTGCACAAGTCGGTGCGCGGCTCGAGCCCGGACGGCGCGCTGTACTGGTTTTGCCGGATGATCGACGGCGGCGCGGATCCGAAGTATCTCGCGCGGCGCATCGTGCGGATGGCGTGGGAAGACATCGGCCTGGCCGACCCGCGCGCGTTGCAGGTGGCGAACGACGCGGCCGAAACCTACGAGCGGCTCGGCTCGCCGGAAGGCGAACTCGCGCTCGGGCAGGCCGTGATCTATCTCGCGTGCGCGGCGAAGAGCAACGCCGGCTACAACGCGTTCAACCAGGCGATGGCGTTCGTGAAGCAGGACAAGTCGCGCGAGGTGCCCGTGCACCTGCGTAACGCGCCGACCAGGCTGATGAAGGAGCTCGGCTACGGTCACGCTTATCGTTACGCGCACGACGAGCCGAACGCGTACGCCGCCGGCGAGACGTACCTGCCGGACGGGATGCGCGAGCCGCGCTGGTATCAGCCGGTGCCGCGCGGGCTCGAATCGAAGATCGCCGAGAAGCTCGCGTGGCTGCGCGAGCTCGATCGCGAGGCCGGCAAGAAGGACTGACGCCGCCGCGCGCGCGTCAGCGCTTGCGGCCCGGCTGCTGTTGCTTCCAGTATTCGAACGGCTCTTCGTGGCATTCGATGTCGAGTTCGGCGACCCGTGCATGCAGGCGTTCCTGCGCGTCGGCGATCGCGAGGTTGTAGATCGCCGGCGCGACTTCCTGAATGAAGAAATGCAGCAGGGCGCCGGCCTGGATGTTGCCGATCGGCTCGTCCATGTTTTCTGTGAAATAACGTTGCAGCGACGCGATCGCGCGATCGCGTACATCCTTGTCGAGTTCGATGGTCATCGGATTCCTTGGGAGCTGTGACGCGGAGCCGGCGCGCCGCTCGATTCGATTGCCGCGAGCCGGCGCGGGCGTGTTGCGATCCGTCATGGCCAGGCGCGGCAATTCGCCGGGCGCCGATGCGGCGGACCGCCAATGCGATACTGCCATGGTCGCCGCATTTGCGGCATTGTCCATCCGGCCGACGCCGTGGCGGCCGCGCGGTGCGTTAGAATTCCCGTCTTACACAACGATTTTCCAAGTCCTCCCATGCTCGACATCCAGTTGCTGCGCAAAGACCTCGACGGCGTCGCCAAGCGCCTCGCCGATCGCGGCTACACCCTCGACGTCGCCGCGTTCTCCGCACTCGAAGCGGAACGCCGCGCGATCCAGACCCACACCGAAGAGCTCCAGGCGCGCCGCAACAGCCTGTCGAAGCAGATCGGCGCGATGAAGGGCAAGGGCGAGGACACGTCGGCCGTGATGGCCGAGGTCGGCGGGATCGGCGATGAAATGAAGGCGTCGGAAGCCAGGCTCGGCGAGATCCAGGCGCGTCTGTCCGACCTGATGCTGGGCATGCCGAACGTCGCGCACGAAAGCGTGCCGGTCGGCAAGGACGAAGCCGACAACGTCGAGGCGCGCCGCTGGGGCACGCCGCGCCAGTTCGACTTCGCGGTGAAGGATCACGTCGACGTCGGCACGCCGCTCGGCCTCGATTTCGAGACGGGCGCGAAGCTCGCCGGTGCACGCTTCACGATGCTGCGCGGCCCGATCGCGCGCCTGCACCGTGCGCTCGCGCAGTTCATGATCGACACGCACACGCAGCAGCACGGCTATACCGAAACGTATACGCCGTACATCGTGAACCCGGAGATCCTGTACGGCACGGGCCAGTTGCCGAAGTTCGCGGACGACATGTTCCGCGTCGAGAAGGGCGGCGCGGAAAACACGGTCACGCAATACCTGATCTCCACGTCCGAGATTTCGCTGACGAACACCGTGCGCGAGTCGATCGTCGACGCGTCCGCGCTGCCGATCAAGCTCACCGCGCATTCGCCGTGCTTCCGCTCGGAAGCCGGTTCGTACGGCCGCGACACGCGCGGGATGATCCGTCAGCACCAGTTCGACAAGGTCGAGATGGTGCAGATCGTCGCGCCGGAAACGTCGTACGCGGCGCTCGACGAGATGGTCGGCCACGCGGAAGCGATCCTGCAGAAGCTCGGCCTGCCGTACCGCGTGATCACGCTGTGCACGGGAGACATGGGCTTCTCGGCCGCGAAGACGTTCGACCTCGAGGTGTGGCTGCCCGCGCAGAACACCTATCGCGAAATCTCGAGCTGCTCGAACACCGAGGCGTTCCAGGCGCGCCGGATGCAGGCGCGGTTCCGCAACGCGCAGGGCAAGCCGGAGCTCGTGCATACGTTGAACGGTTCGGGTCTGGCGGTCGGTCGCACGCTCGTCGCAGTGCTGGAGAACTACCAGAACGCGGACGGCTCGGTCACGGTGCCGGAAGTGCTGCGTCCGTACATGGGCGGCATGGAGCGGATCGACGCGCCGGCACAGGCGTCGTAACGCGGGTCTTTCGAAGCCCTCGCAAAAAATTTGCAGAAAGGGCTTGTCAGCCGCGAAGCACTCGTCTTATAATCTTTTTCTCGCGGAAACGACCAGCCGCGAAGGCAGTAAGGAAGGAGAGGTGGCAGAGTGGTCGAATGTACCTGACTCGAAATCAGGCGTACGGTTTCCCCGTACCGTGGGTTCGAATCCCACCCTCTCCGCCAAAATACGAAGCCCCTTGATCCGAAAGGATCAAGGGGTTTTTCGTTTTGGGCCGTCCGTGCGGCGTGTCGATTGCGGATGCGGTGGCGACAGGCCAACGGTGGGGTGGGCATCGGATCGTGCCGGGACGATAGCGGCGCGATCGTCCCGCACCGACTGTCGGAAGTCCTGACGGTTTTACATTGCTGGCTGCCGTCGTCACCGGGCCATGTTCGCGTTGCCGGAAATGGCGTGACGGCGTCGCTGCCGAACCGTGCGCATGCAAGCCGGATGCCGGCGCGCCGACCGCATCGAGCAGCGCTCGCCGGCATCCACACAGTCCTGTCCTCCCATCACGCCGCCGCCGGATACTGCGCCAGCACCTTGTCCCGAATCGACGGCTTGATATTCGATTGCGCCATGTCGCCGCGATAGTGCGCGACGACCCGCGGGTTCATCACGCGATACCAGAGCGGCGGCACGTACGCGAACAGGATCATCGTCGCGTAACCGGCCGGCAATTGCGGCGCATCGTCGAAGTGGCGCAGCGCCTGGTACGAGCGCGTCGGATTCGCGTGATGGTCGGCGTGTCGCTGCAACTGGTACAGGAACAGGTTCGTGACGACGTGATTGCTGTTCCACGAATGCTGCGGCGTGCAGCGTTCGTAGCGCCCGTTCGGCAGCTTGCGGCGGCCGAGCCCGTAGTGCTCGACATAGTTCACCACTTCGAGCAGCGACGCGCCGTAGACGGCCTGGATCACGAGGAACGGGATCACGACCTTGCCGGCCATCGCGATCGCGATGGCCCACACGACGGCGGTCATCGCCCATGCGTGCAGCACTTCGTTGCGCCAGCTCCACGGCGAATGCCCGAGCCGTTCGAGGCGAGCCTTCTCGAGCCGCCACGCGGAACGGATGCTGCCGGTCACCGTGCGCGGCAGGAACGCCCAGAACGACTCGCCGTAGCGCGCGCTCGCCGGATCCTCGGCCGTCGCGACGCGCACGTGATGGCCCCGATTGTGTTCGACGTAGAAGTGGCCGTACGCGACCGGCGCGAGCGTGATCTTCGCGAGCCAGCGTTCGAAGCGGTCGGTCTTGTGTCCGAGTTCGTGCGCGGTATTGATCGAGATGCCCGTCGAGGCGCCGAGCGACAGCGCGAAGCCGACGTAGTCGTACCACGCGAGCGCGTGCGTGCCGACGATCCACACGCCCATGAAGAACGCGACGTATTCGACGAAAGTCGCGAGATAGACGATGTACCGGTAATAGCGCTCCCGTTCGAGCCGCGGCACGACGGCTTCGGGCGGATTGTCGCGATCGTCGCCGATCAGCGTGTCGAGAATCGGGATCACCCCGAACGCGAACAGCGGGCCGAACCACCAGAACACGTGAAGGCCCGTCGACAGCGCGAGCTGCGCGGCGAGGATCGGCAGCGTGATCGTCAGCGCGCCGAGCAGCCACAGGTAACGCTTGCCATCCGACCAGCCCGAGGCCGATCCGTCGGTCATTGCCATTGTCTCCCTCCAGTCGGCCGGCCCGCGGGCGGCCGCATGCATGATTGTTCGAATCCTCGTGGTCCGCGATGCGCGCGGCGGCGCCGGATCGGTGTCCGGTTCTGCCTGTTATACGACCGGCGCGCGCGCTTGCCAAATACCGCCGCTAGGCGCGATGCTCCAAACGACGCGCTGCCCGAGACGCAGGGCGAGGAGGGGCCGACACGCGCCGATTGAAACGGGCCGACGACGGCGGATGGGCTCGCGACGGCGACGCGTTTGTCAGATGAATGGCGCGGCCTGCAGTGCGGGCGAGCGCGTGTGAGCGGGCTGCAACGAATGCTGCGTCGCAATAATGAGGCCGCCGAAGTAAGGGCGCCGAGCGCTTTTCGTTCGCTTATATTACGTAGCGTTACGGCCGCGGCGACGCGTTGCAACGCGGCTCGAAACCGGCCGGCCACGCATTGCAAGGAGAACGACGCGAAGCGCCGGATCATGAGAGTACGGTCACCGTCCAACACCCGGCGTCGACGTACCGATGCTGCACCTGCACATCGGGCCGCGCACGTCGTCGTGGATGACATCCGCTGTCTTTCGATTCGCGCCGCCGTTTGAAAATTACGATTTGACTCATGCCCCGCTTTCGGTTGAAGCTACCAGCTTGCTGTCCGAAGGGGGCTGTGCCTGCATGAGTTCGACCTTGACCGTTCGTCGTATCGCTGCCGATCAGGGCGGGGTATATCGCGAACTCCGCGCCGCATCGCTGCGTGAGCCCTATGCGCCCGGCGAAGCGCCGGAGGCCGAATTGCTGACCGTCGAAACGGACGCGGCGTCGGCGATCGCCGCGCAGCGCGCCGTGTCCGACGAGTCGACGACTTTCCTGCTGTACACCGAAGGCCACCCGGCCGGCATGATCGGCGCGTATTTCGACAACACGCCCGATCGGCGCGCGTTCGTCAGCGAACTGTGGGTCGCGCATGCGGTGCGTCATCTGCGCGGTGGCGTGCTGCTGCTGGAGACGGCCACCGCATGGCTTGCCGAGCGCGGCGCCACCGATGTCTACGCATGGATCGCCGATGCGAACCGCAACGCGATCCGCTTCTACGAGCGTGCCGGTTTCGGCAACACCGGCGAACATGCGCCGATCGCGCGGATGCCCGGCGCGATGAAATCGCTGTTCGTGTCGCAGGTGAAGCACTGACGCGACCTCGACATGGCCAGCCGCGCGGCGCGACGAAAGCCCGAGCGCCCGCTGGCCGCCCGCCTGCCGGTAGTGCGTCCGTCCAGGCCGTCGCCATCCCGAGTCCCAAAAATAATGGCCGCCCGCGTGGACGCCTGTAAAATACGCAAAAAATTTTTGCAGAGTGTCCATGTCGCTTAAAAAATCGCCATTCTTCGAGCTGCGCAGCGGATCGGTCGATACGTTGCTGTTCACCGTGAAGACGACCGATCTCGACGCGTTGCGTACCGAACTGGTCAAGCGCTTCGAAGCGACTCCCGAGTTTTTCGCCGACGATGTCGTCGCGATCGACGTCCGCCGCCTGGCTGACGGCGAGCGCGTCGCGCTCGCGGACATCCGCCAGATGCTGAACGACGTGCGGATGCGTCCGGTGGGCGTCGTCGCACTGGCAACGCAGGGCTGGGCGGGGGAAGCCGGCCTGCCGTTGCTGGAGGCGCGCGATCGCCGCGCGCCGGCCGCGAAACCGGCCGACGAAGCGGAACCGGCGGCCGTGCCAGCCGTCGAGCCCGCCGCCGCGGCAGCCGCAGCGGCGCCCGAACAGCCGTCGGAGCCTGCGCCGACACTCGTGCAGGCCGGCGGCCAGACGCTGGTGATCGACCGGCCGTTGCGTTCGGGGCAGCAGATTTACGCGAAAGGAGACCTCGTGGTGCTCGCGCCGGTCAGTCACGGCGCGGAAATCATCGCGGAAGGCAATATCCACATCTACGCGCCGTTGCGCGGCCGCGCACTCGCGGGCGTGCACGGCAATCACGACGCGCGCATTTTCTGCACGTGTCTCGAACCGGAACTGATTTCGATCGCGGGTATCTATCGAACGACCGAGAACCCGCTGCCCGCCGACGTACTGGGCAAATCGGTCCAGATCCGGCTCGAAGAGGAAAAACTGATGATCGAACCGCTGCGCCTGACGTGATTCACGCGGCGCGCTCCGGGTCGATCGGCTCTCATTGACGAACACAGGGTATTGGGTAAATGGCAAAAATCATCGTGGTGACCTCGGGCAAGGGCGGCGTGGGCAAGACGACGACGAGCGCGAGCTTCGCGTCGGGTCTCGCGCTGCGCGGCCACAAGACGGCCGTGATCGACTTCGACGTCGGCCTGCGCAACCTCGATCTCATCATGGGCTGCGAGCGTCGCGTCGTGTATGACCTGGTGAACGTGATCCAGGGCGAAGCGAACCTGAACCAGGCGCTGATCAAGGACAAGAAGTGCGAGAACCTGTTCATCCTGCCGGCGTCGCAGACGCGCGACAAGGATGCGCTGACGCGCGACGGCGTCGAGAAGGTGCTGAACGACCTCGTCGCGATGGACTTCGAATACATCGTCTGCGATTCGCCGGCCGGTATCGAGGCCGGCGCGCTGCACGCGATGTACTTCGCGGATGAAGCGCTGATCGTCACGAACCCGGAAGTGTCGTCGGTGCGCGACTCGGACCGCATTCTCGGCATCCTGTCGTCGAAGACGAAGCGCGCGACCGAAGGCAAGGAGCCGATCAAGGAACACCTGCTGATCACGCGTTACAGCCCGAAGCGCGTGAGCGAAGGCGAGATGCTGTCGCTCGAGGACATCAGCGAGATCCTGCGCATCAAGCTGATCGGCGTGGTGCCCGAATCGGAAGCCGTGCTGCATGCGTCGAACCAGGGTCTGCCGGCCGTGCATATCGACGGCACGGACGTCGCGGAAGCGTACAAGGACGTCGTCGCCCGCTTCCTCGGCGAGGACAAGCCGCTGCGCTTCACCGATTACCAGAAGCCGGGCCTGCTGCAGCGCCTCTTCGGCAGCAAGTAACGGAGGCCGCCCATGTCCATCCTTTCGTTTCTCCTCGGCGAGAAGAAGAAGTCCGCGTCGGTCGCGAAGGAGCGCCTGCAGCTCATCATCGCGCACGAGCGGGTCGGCGGCCGGCCGCCGGCCGATTACCTGCCGGCGCTGCAGAAAGAGCTCGTCGCGGTCATCTCGAAGTACGTCCATATTTCGGACGATGACATCCGCGTGAGCCTCGAGCGTCAGGACGACCTCGAAGTCCTCGAAGTGAAGATCGAGATTCCGCAAGCCTGACGCTTGCCGTGTGTCCCTCCGCACGGCGGCGCCCGCCGCCGTGCGCGTCTTACGCCCTGTTGCACTTTCGGGCATGCCGTAACACGACGCCTGTCGGCCGTCATCGACCCTCCCGCATTGAACGAATACGCTCACGTGACTTGTTCAATCAGGAGGTTGTGATGGCTGTCTCTATCGTTTCCCGCCGTATCGTTTCGCTCGCGCTGTTCGCCGCGGGCCTGTCAGCCGTCGTCGCACCGTTCGCCGCGCACGCGGACGAGATTCTCGTCGGCACGCCCGTGATCGCGCCGCAGGGGCGCATGGTCATCGCGGAGCCGGCCGCCGTGCGCACCGAGGAAATCGTCGTCGTCGCGCCGAATGCGCCGCCGCCCGTGCGCTACGAGGTCGTACCGGCCGCGCGCGTGGGCTACGTGTGGGACCGCGGGCACTGGCACTGGGACCATGGGCGCTACGTGTGGATCGGCGGCCACTGGGAGGCCGAGCGCGTCGGCATGCACTGGGTGCCCGGGCATTGGGACCAGCGCGGTCCGAACTGGTTCTGGACGCGCGGCCACTGGGCCTGAGGGAGGTGCGCGATGAAAAGAACCGCAATCGCCATCGCGCTCGTCGCGATCACGCTGGCCGGGTGCATCGTCGTGCCGGCGCGGCCGGTCTACTACCGGCCGGCGCCCGTCGTGATCTACTGAGCGTCGCGCGGGCCGTGCCGTTGCGCCGGGTCGTTTGCGTCGGGCGCAGCCGGCCCGGCATCGTGCGCCGCCGCCGTATGCGCTGCGCCGCTGGTCGGCGCAGCGGCGGTCGGCTCGTCGTCGCCTTCGTCGCGCAGCGTGTCGAGCGGATCGGCGGGGGCCGCGGTCGCGTCCCGGGGTTCGGTCACGTCGGTCATGTCGCCCGCCGCGGCCGCTGCGGTTGCCGCGGCCGGCGCGGCGGCCGCGACGGGCGGCGCCAGATAACGCTGCGCGAGCGTTTCGTAGAGCGGCGGCGCGAAAAAGCGCGATACCCGGCTCGATACCAGCGCGGTCGCCATCAGCGAAATCACGAGCGCATGACCGTTGATCATTTCCATCACGATCACGAACGACGTGATCGGCGCCTGCGTGACGGCGGCCAGATAGCCGACCATCGCGAGCGCGATCAGCATCGGCAGGCTCATGTTGCTGAATACGGCATGCAGTACGTTGCCGAAGCCGGCGCCGATCGACAGAGACGGCGCGAAGATCCCGCCCGGGATGCCCGGCAGGTACGACGCGACCATCGACACCATCTTCAGGAACGGATAGAAGACCGACAGCTGCTGACTGCCGTCGAGCAGGCCGCGCGCCTCCGCATAACCGCTGCCGAACGTCGTGCCGCCGGACACGAGCCCGACGACGGCGATCGTGAAGCCGCACAGCGCGGCGAACGCGACCGGCCGCTCGCGATACAGGCCCAGCAGTTGCGCGGGCAGCCAGCGCCCCGTGTTCAGCAGCAACCAGCAGAACAGACCGCCCGCGATGCCCGTCACGATCGCGGTGACCAGCACCGCGACCGCCAGCAGCTTCGGGAAATGGAGCCCGGCGTTGATCGTGCCGAAATACGTGTAGTTGCCGTTCAGCCCGAGCGCGACGACGCCGGCGAGGATGATCGCGGTGATCAGCACGCCGCTGGCGCGCGCGGAGAAGCTGCGGGTCAGTTCCTCGATCGCGAACACGATGCCCGCGAGCGGCGTATTGAACGCGGCCGACAACCCGGCCGCCGCGCCGGCCAGCACGAGCTGGCGTTCGATCTGCGCGTTCGAGCGCGGGTAGAAGCGCCGCAGGTTGAACATCAGCGCCGCACCGACCTGCACGGTCGGCCCTTCGCGGCCGATCGTGAAGCCGCCGAGAATGCCGAGGAACGAGATCAGCACCTTGCCGAACAGGAGGCGCAGCGTCAGCAGCCGGGCGCCGAATGCGCTCGGGCTGGCATGCAGCGTCGCGATCACCTGCGGGATACCGCTGCCCTCGGCGCCGCGGAAAAAGCGCCGCGTGGTCCACGCCGACAACGCGGCGATCGCCGGCGTCAGCAGCAGCGGCAGCCAGACGGCGTGATCGCGCATCGCGCGGAAAGTCTCGTAACCCCAGTCGATCAAGCGCGCGTACAGGACGGCCGCGAGGCCGACGACGATCGCGCCGAGCCAGAAAACACCATACTGGCGCCAGATCCGGAGCGAGCGGCGGGTGAGGGCGGGAAACAGCGCGGGGAGAGTGGGGCGCGGCATGGGTTCGGCCGGAGGGCAAAGAGAGGATTATAAAAAGGAACCGATGCCAGCGGGACGACAACGCTCCGAGACGGACGACAAAAATTCACAAAAGCGAAGCAATTTGTTGCAAATGTAATGTTCGCGTAATGTCTGTACATGGCAACCCTCGTTAGCATGCCCAAATGGCCAGTCAAGAACCCCCGCTTATCGTGAAACGTATCCTTATCGTGAAAGTGACGTCGCTCGGCGATGTCGTCCAGACGCTGCCTGTCGTCGCCGACCTGCATCGCGCGTTCCCCGGCGTGACGGTCGACTGGGCCGTCGACGAATCGTGCGCGGAGGTCGTACGCTGGCATCCGGGCGTGAGCGCCGTCCTGTGCGCGCCGCTGCGCCGCTTCAAGAAACTGCGCAATGCCGGCGACCTGAAGGCGATCTCGGCGTCGATCGGTGCGTTGCGTGCGCATCGCTACGACGCGGTCATCGATCTGCACGGCGTGTACAAGAGCGCGATCATCTCGTCGCTGGCGCGCGCCGCGCGCCGGGTCGGCTACCAGACGCAGGATCTCGGCGAAACGGGCGCGCGTTTCGCGTATTCGCACCGTTTCGGCCCGCGTCCGGACTGTGACGCATGGCACGGGATGCGCGTGAGTGCTGGCGAGGCGCTCGGCTACGTGCCGGAAGGGCCGGCCAGGCACGGCATCGTCGCGCCGCAGGATGCGAGTCTGCCGGCCGCGGTGACCGACGGCGGGCCGTTCATGCTGCTGTTCCATGCGACGTCCAATCCGGACAAGAAGTGGCCGGCCGACCACTGGGCCGCGCTGGCCACGGAGATGATGGCGCGCGGCGTGCGCGTGCTGGTGCCGTGGGGATCGGCGGCCGAGCACGACGATGCACGCGATATCGCCGCGCGGGCGCCGGGCGCGATCGTGTTACCGGCGATGACGGTACGGGAGCTCGGCGCGGCGCTGGGCCGGGCCGCGCTGGTGGTGGGCGTCGATACGGGGTTCGTGCACATGGCGCACGCACTGCAGCGGCCGACCGTGATGATTTTCGTCGCGACGTCGCGCCACCATTGCGGCATCGGCGGCACGCCGAATGCGCTGTCGATCGGCGAGCCGGGCGCGATGCCGACCGTCGACGAGGCGCTGGACGCGATCGATACGGTCTGCCCGGCCTATGGCGCGTTGCGCGCGCGGCTGTCCGCCTGACTCGGCGCCGAGGCTCAGGCGAGCAGCGCTTCGATCGTGACGACGGCGGCGATGGCCGCCAGATTCGCCAGCAGCGCCTCGAACACGAGGCCACGCCAGGTCTTCGGTCGGAATCGCAGCGCGAGCAGCAGCGCGCCACCGAGCGCGAGCGCAAGAATCAGCACGAGATCGGCATTGGCAAGGCGGATGTTCATGGCGGCGGCTCCTGTCGGGGCGGGATCTCCGGGCGCGCATCGACGCGCCCAGGATCGAGTATAGGCAGCGCCCGCCGTCGTACAACCCGGGTCGCCCCGAAGGGTCAGACGAGCGACGCGTCGCGCGTCTCGCGCATCAGCAGCACGCCGATCAGGCTGATCGCCGCCGCCACCGACACATAGCCGCCGACCCACGACAGCCCGCCGCGCGCAGCCAGCAGTTGCGCGATATACGGCGCGATCGACGCGCCGAGGATCCCGCCGAGGTTGTACGCGACGCCCGCGCCCGTGTAGCGGACGTTGGTCGGGAACAATTCCGGCAGCAGCGCGCCCATCGGTGCGAACGTCACGCCCATCAGGAACAGCTCGATCGTCAGGAACAGCGCGACGAGCGGCATCGAGCCGCTGCCGAGCAGCGGTTCCATCGCGAACCCCGACAGCAGCGCGGCGAGCGCGCCGACGACCAGCACCGGCTTGCGCCCGAAGCGGTCCGACGCCCATGCGGACAGCGGTGTCGCGAGGCCCATGAAGACGACCGCGAAACACAGCAGGCCGAGGAAGCTCTGGCGCGGAATATGCAGCGCCGACACGCCGTACGACAGCGAGAACACCGTCGAGATGTAGAACAGCGTGTAGCAGACGACCATCGCGAGCGCGCCGAGCAGCGTCGGCCGCCAGTGCTGCGTGACGAGCGTCGCGACCGGCACGCGCACGCGCTCGTTGCGATCGAGCGCCGCCTGGAACGCGGGCGTTTCGGTGATCTTGAGCCGCACGTACAGGCCGAGCGCAACGAGCACCGCGCTGACGAGGAACGGAATCCGCCAGCCCCAAGTGCGGAACTGCTCGTCGGACAGCGACAGCGCGAGCGCGAAGAACAGCCCGTTCGACATCAGGAAGCCGACCGACGGCCCCAGTTGCGGGAACATCCCGAACCAGCCGCGCTTGCCCTGCGGCGCGTGCTCGGTCGCGAGCAGCGCCGCGCCGCCCCATTCGCCGCCGAGGCCGATCCCCTGGCCGAAGCGCAGCACGCACAGCAGCACCGGCGCGAGCGCGCCGATCGTGTCGTAGCCGGGCACGAAGCCGATCGCGGTGGTGGACACGCCCATCACGAGCAGCGATGCGACGAGCGTCGATTTGCGACCGATGCGGTCGCCGAAGTGCCCGAACAGGAACGAGCCGATCGGGCGCGCGATGAAGGCGATCCCGAACGTGACGAACGCGGATAGCGCTTGCGCCGTCGCGGAGCCATGCGGGAAGAACACGGGGCCGATGACGAGCGCGGCGGCCGTCGCGTACACGTAGAAATCGTAGAACTCGATCGCGGTGCCGATGAAGCTCGCGAACACAATGCGCCGGTGGCTGACGGCGCCGGCCGAACCGGTTGCGTGTGCAACGGCCGGGGGGGATGCGGACATGGATGTCTCCGTTTTGTCGTTGGGGCAGCGGGCTGGGCGTGCGCTGGGGCAGGCGACTGCCTGCCGGGAGCCGCCGGGCACATGATTGATGCGGATGACGCGGTGGCGGCGTGGATGCGTGCCGTGGCGCGGACGTCACTCGCCGGTCGACGATGGAGACGGGTACGTCGCCGCCGCCCGGTGCCGGCGTGGTCGGCTCGCTTGCCGGGTGCGGCGCGCGAACGCGCGCGCGGCGTGATGGCCGCGCGAGTGCGGAAAATTATAGCCAGCGCCGCCGCCCACCGGCAATCGGGCCGCGGCGGCGCGTCAGTCGATCGATTGCGCCTGCGCGGACGCGGTGCTTTGCAGCTGGAAGTGGCCGTCGTCGTTGAAGAGCCAGCCTTCCATCAGTTCGAGTCGACCGTTGCCGTCGAGCAGCCGCGACGGCGGCGCCGGCAGCGGTGCCGAGCGGCGCAGCGACGCGAGCGCGAGTGCTTCCGCCTCGCTGTCGCCGTTGCTGCGATAGACGGATGCGTTGATCACGCGGCCGCTGCCATCGACGGTGAAGGCCACGACGACGAGCGAGCGCAGCATGGCCTGCGGTGTGCCGTGCAGCATGCCGGACGGATTGCGCTCGGCGACGCGGTGCGCGACCTCGACGCGATACTGGTCGAGATTGCCGCCGCGTATGACCGACGGAATCGTCAGGACCGAGCGTAACGACGAAGGCGGCGTGATCGTGCACGCGGCAAGCAGGGCGACGACGGCCAGCGCGGCAACACGCAGCCGGGCGACGCGCGGACGGAGAAGGGGGCGCATGACGGGATGGCCGGGAGGGACGATAAAAAAATGATAGGCGTACCGACGCGAGACGATATGGGGGGAAACGCATAGCGCGCGGGACCGGTCGTTGCGATCGCGGATGATGCCGGCTGGACGCCGCGTCGGGCAACGTGCATCGGGCGCGATGCATCGCGATGTGACGCGACATGTGACGGCGCCTGCGGCGCACGCGCGTGTCGGAAGGTTGAAAGCCACGGCGCGCTGCAATCGTGCGGCCGGGCGGCGCGCTCGGCCGATGCGGCAACTTCGGCCAGCCTGCCGACCCATCACCTGCGATGCCTTCCGGCCGCGTCAGAAGCCGTGCGTCACGAGCGACAGGACCGACAGGTCGGGGTGCGTGCCGTCGATGATGCTCTTGCCGATATGCACGGCTTCGTGGATCGCCTCGTCGACGCTCGCGAAGCTTTCCTCGCCGTCCGCGTGGAACGGCACCGCATGGCCGGGCAGCGCGGGATTCACGCCCGGATGGCACACGTAGCCGGTGTAGGTATAGCGCGTGTCGCTGCCGGGCATCGCGGCCGGCACGACATGGATCTCGAAGCCTTCGTAATCGACGTGGTCCGTCGCGCTCGACAGGTCGGTCATGGCGATCTCCGTGTGCCGCGCGCAGGGGTGGCGCGTGCGGCATCGAATACATCGAACACGCGGCGGCGTTCGTGTCGCCGTGTTGAACGAATTCTAGGCGATGGCGGGGCGGGCCGGGAGGCGTCCGACGGTGTGCGGCGGCTGGCGTCCCGGACGCTCGCACCCTGTCGCTTCGGCGCGTCGACGATCGGGCGCCGGTTCCATCAGCGGGCGACGGAAACGGGGATCATCGTATTTTTCGCGTCATTGCTTGCAGCGCGCGTCCTTGCGCTGCACCACGACGATCACCGGATACGTCTGGCCATGATCGAGTTCCACGCGCGCGACGACGGTCAGCGTCGCCGGATCGGAATCGTCGTACACGCTGACCTGTTCGTTGCGCAGATAGGTCACGCCGGTGCAGTTCGACGTGCGTCCGTCGTCGCCCACCTTGCACTGCAGCTCGTTGTCCTTCAGGTAGTTGTACGGCGACGGGCTCGCGAGATATTCGCTCAGGCCGCGCGGCGAACCGCCGACGCCGGTCACGTACGCGATCGCGCACGACGCCTGCGCGTCGCTGCCGGAGGCGGTGTCGGCCGCCGCATGCGTGCTGACGGCGGCCAGCACGGCGACGAGCGACGAGACGAGGAAGGGCTTCATGACGTGGATTTCCCGTTTCGCGAATCGGAGCGCGGGATTGTAACGGCATCCGGCGCGATGCGTCGGAACGTGCGGGGCGCACGCGTGCGGACAAACAAAAACCCCGTCATTCTGCGAATGGACGGGGTTCGGCGAACTTCCTGGCGGAAGCGGTGAGATTCGAACTCACGGACAGTTTCCCGTCGCTGGTTTTCAAGACCAGTGCCTTAAACCGCTCGGCCACGCTTCCACACGAGGCGGCATTGTAACCGAAATGCCGCCTCGTTCATCCGTTCAGTCATCGCGCAGGAACAATTCCTGCAGGTCGTTGAGGAAGCGCTGGCCGAGCGGCGTCGGCGCGATTTGCGTGAAATCGCGCGTGATCAATCCGCGCCGTTCCGCTTCCTTCAACGCGGGCTCGATGGTGCTCATCGGCAGGCCCGTGCGTTCGGCGAAGCTGTGCACGGGGAAGCCCTCGACGAGCCGCAGCGTGTTCAGCATGAATTCGAACGGCAGGTCGCGCGCGCCGACTTCACGCTCTTCCTGCACGGCCGTGCCGGCCTTCGCCTGTTCGATGAAGGTCGCCGGATGCTTGTAGCGTGCCTGCCGCAGGATCCGGTTCGGGAACGACAGCTTCGTGTGGGCGCCCGCGCCGATCCCGAGATAGTCGCCGAAGCGCCAGTAGTTCAGGTTGTGCTTGCACTGATGATTCGGCTTCGCGTACGCGGATACTTCGTAGCGCCCGTAGCCGGCTTCGGCCGTGCGCGCGTGGATCCATTCCTGCATGTCGGCCGACGCGTCGTCGTCGGGGACGACGGGCGGAAACTTCGCGAACAGCGTATTCGGCTCGAGCGTCAGGTGATACAGCGACAGGTGCGGCGGCGCGAACGACAGCGCGGTCTCGATGTCGGTGCGGCATTCGTCGAGCGTCTGGTTCGGCAGCGCGAACATCAGGTCGAGGTTGAAGTTGTCGAAGTTCTTCGCGGCGATCTCGACGGCCGCGCGTGCCTGCGCGGTGTCGTGAATCCGGCCGAGCGCCTTCAGGTGCGCTTCGTTGAAGCTCTGGATGCCGACCGACAGGCGATTCACGCCGCTTGCGCGGAACTGCGCGAACTTCGCGGCTTCGAACGTGCCCGGATTCGCCTCAAGCGTGATCTCGGCATCGGCGTCGAGCGGCAGCAGCGCGCGCACGTCGGACAGCATCCGGTCGAGACCGGCCGCCGACAGCAGGCTTGGCGTGCCGCCGCCGATGAACACGGTATGCACCTGCCGACCCCACACGAGCGGCAACGCCTGCTCGAGGTCGGCGCGCAACGCGTCGAGATAGTCGGCTTCCGGAAACCGTTCGCCTTTCCATTCGTGCGAGTTGAAATCGCAGTACGGGCACTTGCGCACGCACCACGGGAAATGCACGTACAGCGCGAGCGGCGGCAGCGACGTGAGGCGCACCTGGCCGGGCGACGTGAAGGTCGCGACGACGCGCGCGCCGGTGTCCGCGGCCTGGCTCATGCCGCCTCCCGCAGCGAAGGGGTGTCGGGCATGTTCATGCTTCCTCCGCGAGCCGCGCGAGCAATGCCTTCAGCGCCAGCGCGCGGTGGCTGTGCGTGTTCTTCACGGCCGGCTCGAGTTCGGCGGCCGTCGCGCCGAGCGACGGCAGGTAGAAATACGGGTCGTAGCCGAATCCGTGTTCGCCGCGCGGCGTATCGACGATCTCGCCGGCCCAGCGCCCTTCGGCGAACAGCGGTTCCGGATCGTCCGCGTGGCGGACGAGCGCGAGCACGCAGCAGTAGTACGCGCGCCGGTCGTCGACGCCGCGCAACTGCTCGACGAGATACGCATTGTTCGCCGCGTCGCCCTTGTCGCGGCCCGCGCGCTGCGCGTAGCGCGCCGAATAGACGCCCGGCGCGCCGCGCAGCACGCGCACGCACAGGCCGGAATCGTCGGCGATCGCCGGCAGCCCGGTGAGCCGCGACGCGTGGCGCGCCTTGGTCAGCGCGTTCTCGATGAACGTGCCGAACGGTTCTTCCGCCTCGGGCACCGCGAGGTCGCCCTGCGGGACGATCTCGATGCCGACCGTCGAGAACAGCGCGGTGAATTCGCGCAGCTTGCCGGCGTTGTTCGACGCGAGAACGATGCGCGACAGCGGCGCGACGGCGCGGTCGTCAGGCATGGTTCACACCCAGCACGTCTTTCTGCAACCGCACGAGTTCGGCGATCCCGCCCTGCGCGAGGTCGAGCAGCGCGTTCATCTCGGCGCGCGAGAACGGCACGCCTTCGGCCGTGCCCTGGACTTCGACGAAGCCGCCCGCGCCGGTCATCACGACGTTCATGTCGGTGTCGCAGCGCGAGTCTTCCGCGTAATCGAGGTCGAGCACGGGCGCGCCTTCGTACACGCCGACCGAGATCGCGGCGACGTGGTCGGTGATCGGCGAGCGCGCGAGCTTGCCGGCCGCGATCAGCTTGGTCACGGCGTCGTGCGCGGCGACGAACGCGCCGGTGATGCTGGCCGTGCGGGTGCCGCCGTCGGCCTGGATCACGTCGCAGTCGATGTGGATCGTGCGCGGGCCGAGCGCCTCGAGATCGAACACCGCGCGCAGCGCGCGGCCGATCAGGCGCTGAATTTCCTGCGTACGGCCCGTCTGCTTGCCGCGCGCCGCTTCACGGTCGCTGCGCGTGTGGGTCGCGCGCGGCAGCATCCCGTATTCGGCGGTCAGCCAGCCTTGCCCGCGCTCGCGCAGGAACTCGGGCACGCGCTCGGCGACGCTGGCGGTGCAGAGCACCTTGGTGTCGCCGAATTCGACCAGCACGGAGCCTTCGGCGTGTTTCGTGTAGTGGCGCGTGAGGGCGACCTGGCGCAGTGCGTCGGCACGGCGGCCGCTCGGGCGGGAAACGGAAGACGTCATGGGGAAATCGCGGAAGGAGAGGAAACCCCGATTTTAGCGCCGAACGGCGGGCGTGCCCGGCGGGGTGGTCCGCAAAAATGGGATAATGCGCGCTTCCCGCCCCGCGCCTTCCGATGCGCCGGGCGCCTCGATGTATTCCCCGCCCGCGAGGGCACCAGACGGCGAGACGAACCATGATCTACAGCATGACGGGCTACGCGAGCGCGACGCGCGAACTCGCGACGGCCGCCGGCAACGGCGGCACCAGCGTGTCGGTCGAACTGCGCACCGTGAACTCGCGCTTCCTCGATCTCAATTTCCGGATGCCGGACGACGTGCGCGCGTGCGAACCCGCGCTGCGCGAAATGCTGATGAACAAGCTGTCGCGCGGCAAGGTCGACGTGCGCATCAACCTGCAGCGCGGCGAGCAGAGCATCGGCGCGGGCGCGCTGAACCAGTCGGCGCTCGGCCAGCTTGCCGATCTCGAACGCGCGGTGCTCGATTCGTTCCCGGGCGTCGGCCGTCTGCGCGCGGGTGAAATCCTGCGCTGGCCCGGCGTGCTCGCGGAGAGCGGCGTGTCGGCCGAAGCGATCCGCGACGCGGTGCTCGCCTGCGGCAAGGAAGCGATCGGCGAGCTCGTCGTCGTGCGTTCGCGCGAAGGCGCGCAACTGGCGACGATGCTGCTGTCGAACGTCACCGAGATGGAGGCGATCGTCGCGCGCATCACGCCGCTCGTGCCGGAGCTGATCGCGAAGCACCAGCAGAAGATCGTCGAGCGGCTGCAGGAAGCGCTCGGCCTCGCGGCGCCCGAAGGCGGCTCGACGGTCGTCACGCGCGAGGAAGCCGCGGAGCGCATCCGTCAGGAAGTGACGATGTACGGGATCCGGATCGACATCGCGGAAGAGCTGTCGCGGCTCACCGCGCACCTGAACGAAACGCGTCACGTGATCGAGAAGGGCGGCCGCGTCGGCAAGCGTCTCGACTTCATGATGCAGGAATTGAATCGCGAAGCGAACACGCTCGGCTCGAAGGCGGCGGCGAAGGAACTCGCCGACGCGTCGATGGCGCTGAAGCTGCTGATCGAGCAGATGCGCGAGCAAGTGCAAAACCTGGAGTAAAAGCAACATGATCGACCCTAACCGCGACGGCCACGCGTCGCATTCGCTGCACGGCGGCGTCTATCCCGGCAACCTGTTCATGGTCGTCGCGCCGTCGGGCGCCGGCAAGTCGACGCTCGTGAATGCGCTGCTGTCGAAGGACAGCGACATCTGCCTGTCGATTTCATACACGACGCGCAAGCCGCGCCCGGGCGAGCAGGACGGCCAGCACTATCACTTCACGAGCGTCGAGGATTTCCGCGCGCGCCACGCGGCGCACGAATTCCTCGAGAGCGCGGAAGTGCACGGCAACTACTACGGCACGTCGCGCGTCTGGATCGAAGAGCAGATGAAGAACGGCCACGACGTGCTGCTCGAAATCGACTGGCAGGGCGCGTTGCAGGTGAAGAAGCAGTTCCGCAACGCGGTCGGCATCTTCATCCTGCCGCCGTCGCTCGACGCCCTCGAGGAACGCCTGAAGAAGCGCGGCCAGGACGAGCCGAACGTGATCACGCGACGCCTGCTGGCCGCCGGCAGCGAGATCGCGCACGCGTCGGAAGCGGAGTACGTGGTGATCAACGAGAATTTCGAGCGGGCGCTCGCGGAACTCGAATGCATCGTCGCGGCGACGCGCCTGCGTTTTGCTTCGCAGTACGCGCGACACGCGGAGCTGTTCATCGAGCTCGGCATCCATCTGCCCCACGCGGAATGACGCGGGGCACGAGGGACATAAGGTAGAATAAGGACTATATTCAGAAGGAATTACCAACATGGCTCGCATTACCGTCGAAGACTGCCTGAAGCAAATCCCGAATCGCTTCGAACTGGCGCTTGCCGCCACCTATCGCGCGCGGCAGCTCGCGCAAGGCCATACGCCGAAGATCGAAAGCCGCGACAAGCCGACCGTCGTCGCGCTGCGCGAAATCGCCGCCGGCCAGGTCGGCGTCGAGATGCTGAAGAAGGTGCCGGTGTAACGCGCATCCGGCCCGTTCCAGCCATGTAGTCCACGCGCGCAACGACTCGACCTGGAGGCGAATATGAGCACCACCCCATCGTCCGCCTCCGCGGATTCGACCACCGAAGCCACGGCCCAGTCGCCTGCGCGCCAGTACATCGACGCGGTCCTCGAACAGTCCTTTCGGCATCTGTTCGGGCCGACCGCCACCCCGGAGCAGCCGCGCAAGCACGGCGTCGTTTCGATCGCGAAACTGACGGCGGCGCTTGCCGAGTATCTCGCTCCGGACGAAATCAAAGAGGTCAAGGCGGCGTTCCATTTCAGCGACGAAGCCCACCTCGGTCAATATCGCCAGAGCGGTGAACCCTACATCACCCATCCCGTCGCCGTCGCTGAAATCTGCGCCGGCTGGAAGCTCGACGCGCAGGCCGTGATGGCCGCGTTGCTGCACGACGTGATGGAAGACCAGGGCGTGACCAAGAACGAGCTGGCCGAGCGGTTCGGCCCGAAGGTCGCCGAACTGGTCGACGGCCTGTCGAAGCTCGACAAGATGGAGTTCCGCAGCCGCGAGGAAGCGCAGGCGGAAAACTTCCGCAAGATGCTGCTCGCGATGGCGCGCGACGTGCGCGTCATTCTCGTCAAGCTCGCCGATCGCCTGCACAACATGCGCACGCTCGGCGCGGTGCCGATGGAAAAGCGCCGCCGCGTCGCGCGCGAGACGCTCGACATCTACGCGCCGATCGCGCACCGGCTCGGGTTGAACAACACGTACCGCGAGCTGCAGGACATGAGCTTCGCGAACTTCAACCCGCATCGCTACGCGACGCTCGAGAAGGCGGTGAAGGCCGCGCGCGGCAACCGCCGCGAAGTGATCAGCAAGATCCTCGAGGCCGCGCAGCGCGCGATGGCCGACGCGAAGATCGACGCCGAGATCACGGGCCGCGAGAAAACCATCTACAGCGTCTATCGCAAGATGCGCGACAAGCAGCTGTCGTTCTCGCAGGTGCTCGACGTGTATGGCTTCCGCGTCGTCGTCGACAGCCCGCTCGACTGCTACACGTGCATCGGCGCGCTGCACGCGCTGTACAAGCCGGTGCCCGGCAAGTTCAAGGATTACATCGCGATTCCGAAGATCAACGGCTATCAGTCGCTGCACACGACGCTCGTCGGCCCGTTCGGCGCGCCGATCGAGTTCCAGGTGCGTACGCGCAAGATGCACGAGATCGCCGAGGCGGGGGTCGCCGCGCACTGGCTGTACAAGAACGGCAGCGCCGATCTCAGCGACGTGCAGAAGCGCGCGCACCAGTGGCTGAAGTCGCTGCTCGACATCCAGAGCGAAGCGGGCGATTCGAGCGAATTCCTCGAGCACGTGAAGATCGACCTGTTCCCGGATGCGGTCTACGTGTTCACGCCGAAGTCGAAGATCATGGCGCTGCCGCGCGGCGCGACGGCGCTCGATTTCGCGTATTCGATCCACAGCGATCTCGGCAACCAGTGCGTGGCCGTGAAGATCAACAACGAGCTGCTGCCGCTGCGCACCGAGCTGAAGAGCGGCGACATCGTCGAGGTGATCACCGCGCCGTATTCGAAGCCGAATCCCGCATGGCTCGGCTTCGTGCGTACCGGCAAGGCGCGTTCGGCGATCCGCCACTACCTGAAGACGATGCGCCTGAACGAGTCCGTGCAGCTGGGCGAGCGGCTCGTCGACCAGAGCCTGAAGGGCTATGGTTTCTCGCTGGCCGATGTCGAGCCGGAGGTGTGGGAGAAGCTCGTGCAGTGGACGGGCAACAAGAGCCGTCAGGAAATCTTCGCGGACATCGGCCTCGGCCGCCGTGTCGCCGCGGTGATGGCCAAGCGCATCGAAGTGCTGATGAGCGGCCGCGACGCCGACGACGATCTGCCGAAGTCCGAGCGACATCCCGCGCATCATGCGCCGCCGGTCGTGATTACCGGCACCGAAGGGATGTCCGTGCAGTTGTCCGCGTGCTGCCGCCCGATCCCGGGCGACGCGATCATGGGGTATATCGGCATCGGTCTGGGCATGGCGATTCATACGACGGATTGCCGTGTCGCGCAGCGCATCCATCGCCGCGATCCGGGTCGCTGGATCGACGTCGAATGGGCGCCGCAGCCGGGCCGCCTGTTCGATGTCGCGGTGAAGGCGCTCGTGAAGAACACGAAGGGCATCTTCGCGCGCGTCGCGGCGGACATCACGTCGGCCGACGCGAACATCGTTCATATCGCGATGGACGAGGATCTGACGCACGAGTCGACGGTGCTGCGCTTCGTGATCCAGGTCAGCGACCGCGTGCATCTCGCGAACGTGATGCGGCGCGTGAGGACCAATCCGGACGTGATGCGGATCATGCGCGAGCGCTCGACCGACGACGGTGCGCATGCGCGCCATGACGGCGGCATGCGTATCGAGCGCGAGCGGCAGGATTACTGACGCTGACGCGCGCCGCGGCGGGCGCGGATTCGATGATCGACGGACGGCGGCTGATGGCCGCCGTTTTCATTGGGGCTGCCGAAAGCGCGGCGGGAGCGATGTGGCCTCTGCTTTGTCGATGGTGTGCGCGGCGAGAGCGGGAACGACGGGGGAGGCGGGCGCCCAAAGAAAAAGGGCTTTCCCGGAGGAAAGCCCTTTTAAGGTGGCGCGGCTGGCAGGATTCGAACCCACGACCCCTTGGTTCGTAGCCAAGTACTCTATCCAACTGAGCTACAGCCGCACGCAAAACGGTACTGCTTCAACTGTCGGAACCTTCTGCGATGGGAAGGCCCCCAAAAAAGTGGCGCGGCTGGCAGGATTCGAACCCACGACCCCTTGGTTCGTAGCCAAGTACTCTATCCAACTGAGCTACAGCCGCACGCAAAACGGTACTGCTTCAACTGTCGGAACCTTCTGCGATGGGAAGGCCCCCAAAAAAGTGGCGCGGCTGGCAGGATTCGAACCCACGACCCCTTGGTTCGTAGCCAAGTACTCTATCCAACTGAGCTACAGCCGCACGCAAAACGGTACTGCTTCAACTGTCGGAACCTTCTGCGATGGGAAGGCCCCCAAAAAAGTGGCGCGGCTGGCAGGATTCGAACCCACGACCCCTTGGTTCGTAGCCAAGTACTCTATCCAACTGAGCTACAGCCGCACGCAAAACGGTACTGCTTCAACTGTCGGAACCTTCTGCGATGGGAAGGCCCCCAAAAAAGTGGCGCGGCTGGCAGGATTCGAACCCACGACCCCTTGGTTCGTAGCCAAGTACTCTATCCAACTGAGCTACAGCCGCACGCAAAACGGTACTGCTTCAACTGTCGGAACCTTCTGCGATGGGAAGGCCCCCAAAAAAGTGGCGCGGCTGGCAGGATTCGAACCCACGACCC
>NZ_JBYQCG010000231.1:0-11431 GCF_057837105.1 Burkholderia sp. APQ4-4ca
TGCTTCAGCCTGCTCCTCGTGCCAGCGTCTCACGAAGGCGCTGACGCGGCCGTAGCTGCCGGCGTAGCCCTCGCCGCGGATGGCCTCGAACATGAACCGGGCCGTGCGCCGGTTACGCTTCGGGCGATGGCTGTCCGCCCGCAGCCAGCCCGTCAGTTGCGCGGCCCACTCGTCGACGACGCTCGGGCTGACGCGCTTCGGGTACTTCGGCTCAACGGCATCCGTCTGCCGAAGCCAGCTGCGCACCGTGTTCCGGGACAGGCCCGTGCGCCTGGCAATCTCGCGCAGCGGGACCTTCTCGCGGAAATACATCCGCCTGATCTTGGCCAATATGCCCACCGTGATCACCTCTGTATCCCCTGCTCAAAGATTGAGCAGGGCATTCAATCACGTGGGTCAAAATTCGATGAAAACTACAGCCTCAGGTGGGTCAGTTCTGCGTGGACATCAACAGCGCTTTGCTGTCTCTCTCACGCCGCGGGATTCGACGGCCCTCAGGATCTCGAGCATGTCAGGCACCTCGATGTCTCGGATCGGGCGATGGCCGACTTTAGGAAAGACGTCGACTTCAAGCGAACTGATCACCTTGGCCGCATACACCTCGGTCCATCCGTCTTTCTGAGCAGCAAACCACTCGCGCGCGACAGCCTCAAACGTCGATGCTGCTTCGATCGCCCGAGCGCGTTTGACTTCCCGCTTCTGTTCGGTCGGATCGGTGCCGGCGGCGAGTTGCTTCCGTGCATTGAGGCAGGCTTGCCGAGCCTCGGCCAGTGTCACCTCTGGATAGACGCCAAAGGCGGCGCGCTTCTCTTTACCGTCGAAGCGGTACTTCATGTGCCAGTACCTCGACCCGTTCGGCATCACCTCTAGATACAGTCCCTTGCCGTCTGCTAGGCGATAAGGCTTCTCGGCCGGCTTGGCCTTGCGGATCTGCATCTCGGTCAGCGGGGTCGCGCGCTCCGGCATGGCGTGGGGGCATCGAGTTTGGGGGCATGGAGGCATGTCCCAAAAGATGCCCCCAAGTTAGGTTGCTTGTACTGGGCAACCTTGGGCAATGATGGCAGTAAAAGTCCAGGCAGCACAAGGCTGTGCGCGACTTTTTGGGCAAACTTGGGAAGTGTTGGGAACTCAGATGGTCCCCCGACAGAATTCATATCTCTAAGCGGCACAACCCTCTTGGTCATGGCTGTTCGGCAGATACCAACAGAAATACCAACAAGTGTCTGCCGGTAGGCGTGATTGGCGGGAGTCAGGGGCGTAAGTAACCATCGCCGTGTCGCCAGCCGCGAAATTCTTTGGAGATTTGGAGACAAGCAATCATTTCGGCCTCTGAGCCTTGTCTGGTAAGGCTGCTGATATCTCCAAGTCTATCTCCAGAACATGTGTTTTGTTGGAGACAATGCTGGAGATAGATGGCTGATCGGATGACACGGACAAATCTCTTGGCGAACTGCGCCGCCGTCTGGAACGCTGCGCGCAAAGAAATGCGCCGCCCCGCCGCCGCTTACCCGGCTGTAGCTATTGCATTCTGCTGTCGTGCGCATGACGGAGCGCTATAGTACGGAAGTGACGCGAGGGGATCGAGCGTCAAAAACCAAACGATACGGGGAATGCCATGGCTGACCTTTGGGACACGCCTGCCGCTCGCGAATGGCTGGATTCTGCGGTTGCACGCCATTCAAATGGAGTATTTGGAAAGGTTTCGCCAGCGGTAATCTGGTCTGATGTGCGTGGCGACGACGGCGAGCTTATAGTGCCTGTCGATCCACAGGTTCTTGTTGACCGAATTAACAGTACTCCATACGCGTTACTTCATAATCACGATCCCGGACAACCCAAAGGACGCATTCTCGAAAGTGCACAATTCGAGTCGGACGACGGTCGGCGATTTGTTGTTGCCGTATTGGGGTATTATATCGGCGGAGACGTTTTAAATTTCCGTGAATTGGGCCTTAATGCCGAGGAGGTTGTTGCTCCTCCGTCGCGACTTCCGATATTGCCTGACGATATTTGGATAAATTTTGCGACGGACCCTAGGGAGGTAGATGAAGAGTGGGTGACCGGAGTAACAAGTGGTGCGCCACTCATGGTTTCGCGTGTTCAGCTTTCACATAATGCTGCGGATTCGGCGCACGAGTTAATTCGGGTTGGTGTCCCATATGTCGTGCTTGTGTGGAATCCTTTTGTAACTGCTATTGCTTCCGAGATTGGTAAGGGAGTGTACGCGGCATTTAAAACTTGGCTTCAGAAGTTACTGGATAGACTTGCGGAGCGTCAGAATCCGATACTCTCGATCCAGTCGCACCAAGACGATTGCGAGGTGTCGTTTCTTCTTCGAGGCAAGGACGTCGGTCAACATTATGCCGCGCATGAGGCGCTACCGGACGCGGCGGCTCAAGCAGCAAGCTTGATTGCTAAGCTCAAGGAGCGTAATGCACCAGCTCGGCAGCTTGTATATGAGTTCGATAAAGAGGCGAGCAAATGGTATCCGTCGTATGCTGTTTTGAATGACGATCGGATCGTCACGGACAAAATTGAATTAATTGCGATTGAGAATTTGCCTTCGAATTTGAGTCTTGGTCTAAGTCGAGGGGAGTCAGATATTGCAGTAATTCAGGCGACGCCTGATGGTGGTGCGTAGTCGGCTGTTATGGGTGCGGGTTGCGTTGATTCCTGTGAGGTATTGTGCAATCACTGAGTTGGGGGTGGATATGTCAAAGCTGTATCCTACGGTTAATAATAAGCACGAGACCTATGGATTGCCGTCGTACGAGGTAAAGGGAGATAAAATTTATCCTACAGTGCACAACGCTAATGAGTTATATGGATTGGCGACATTTGAGCTGAGAGGGGATAAGTTATATCCCACCGTGAACAGTAAAAGGACTGTCTATGGGCTTCCCGCATTCGAGGTGCGTGATTCCAAGGTTTATCCAACGGTAAATAATCCGGCCTACGGATATGGTTTGCCTGTCTTCGAAATACGTTCGTAGGCAAGTCGCTTATTGAGGGGGCGAAAGTAACTTTGTGTGGCTTAGAAGTTACTTCGCATCGCGTATGCGCATGATCGTCTGACGACTCGTGCTGTATCGCTTGGCGAGGCTTGCCACGCTAGCCCCTTCGCTCAAATGACGACGGACTTCGTCCTGCTGCACATTGGATAGCGCTGATGGTCGGCCCATGGATTTCCCCTCGGCCTTGGCTCGCGCAATACCGGCTTGCGTTCGCTCGATCAACAAGTCTCGTTCGAACTCGGCTACCGCATTTAGAACTTGCATCGTCATACGGCCTGCTGCGCTGGTCAGGTCGACGCCGCCGAGCGCAAGGCAATGAATCCGAATGCCACGATCTGCCAACGCCTCGACGGTTGCGCGTACGTCCATCGCATTCCGACCGAGTCGATCGAGCTTCGTCACGATCAATACGTCACCTTCTTCCATCTTGAGAAGTAGCTCCCCAAATCCCGGCCGCTGATCCGCGCTAACACTTCCCGAGATGCTTTCGGTCACGACTCGACGCTGGTCGACAGTGAAGCCGGCCGCTTCGATCTCGCGGAGCTGGTTTGCTGGCGTCTGATCGGAGGTACTTACGCGGGCATATGCGAAGGTTCGGGACATCTGTGCTTTCAGCCTGTTCGAAAAGGATGTCCGAATCATAGCCTATGTACGAAACTATTGTTGCCTTATTTTCGGACATGGTTGTGCACTAGTGTTCGAAAGGGTTCGGTTTCGGACATGCGCGCTGAATTGCGGGGCGACGAGTGACATCCGACGCTGACGCCGTTCGAAGCCGAGTCTCGATGCAGGTTTTCGAACCAGATCGGCCTATTCATTCGGCCAATAGCTGTCATTGTTGGAGGAGTAGCTGTTCTTGAGGTGGGTGAACTAAGGACCACAGCGACTCGAATGCCTGGTCGGCATTTCTGGGAATTATGGATTCGTTCGCCAAACGTTCGAGGTCTTCACAAGTAGCAACATAAATTCCCTTGCTGGATGCGAGCTCTTCGTCCGTCAGGGCCTCGCGCTTCATAGTTGTGACGACCACTGGCAGTACTTTCAGGTGTGGGTTTCCTGTCTGTTCCAGCTTTTCTAGGAGAGCGGCCGCTCTGGCAAGTAACTTTGATAGCTTGCCATTATTATTGATGGCCCCGGTGGTGCACTCGATAACTGCGACGTTGCCATTCGGGCTGACGGCTAGTAGGTCGGCCGCGTCGGTCGTGAAATGGCTTGAGAGTGGATTGACGGCGAAGCCGTACATGAACATGAGGTTGCCAACGCCGGCCTCAAGCACTCGTGCGTCTTGCTTGTGTGATTTCGCATCAAACAATGATTTTCTGGTTCCCTCAAGTTCCGGATCGAATACCTCATGCATGGAACGACGGACGTTGGCCGAATTGTCGGGGTCGACAATCCAGCCTTGATGAATCCAACGATCTTTATACGATGCAAACCCTTGAATAACCGACCCTTTTGGCACCTCGATGTCAACAGAGCCGACAGCCGCGTAATCTCCGTCGTCAGACCACGTTAATTGGCTTGAATCGAAAGATCCGCGCTCAGTTGCTTTCGAATTTGGCGCTTGCACCCGATAACCAAGTCTTACGTGCGTGCGGTCGACTTCTTTAGCAACAAGGATTGCCAAACGAGCTACACCATTCTGTATGCGTGCGCGGTCACTCAGATCTACGGCGACGATGCCTTGGGCCGTGACATCAAGACAGCAGGTGTCCCATCTTAAAGGATACAGATTTAATTCGGCCGCTAGCTCAACGATCGAGTCGTATGGCATCACCCCAGAGCGAAGGTCGCTCTGAAATTCAGCTAGACGATTCTGGAAAACGTGAGATCCAGTCGAAATCGATAGCCGTAGTGGATGAGCGAGGGGCGTATAGAAATTGGATGGAAATTTTTCCAGATACACGGAAAAGCTATTGTGCGGGGATTCGCGGTTTCCAAATCGCACGCAGCCAGCGGGAGTTTCTATGCCTTCGCTTCGCAATGCGGTGATCAGGCCCAGATAGTCGATGCCGAGTTCGGATAGGGGTAGTGAACAACCACAGATGGTTGGTGTTTTGACCGTGAGTTCAGGAAGCGGTTGACTTCCCACTGGATGGCTGATGTGCCCTTGAGCAAGCTCTAGGCCGTTTGGTCCATCGACTGCAATAAAACTGAAGTTTGCATGTTTGTAGGCGTCGGCACACGCTGCATACAGCAACGAGAACTCGTCCAGCTTCTCTTGTTCATGGGGAGGAAATGGCTGCACTTTGGGGCTCTCCGACTCGAATACGCGTTCCATGGCGAAAGGATCTGTTTCTAACCAGCCCGTTCGATGCACGCGGGCTGAACAATCAAGGCGTATGTCCGACAGCACCTCCCGGACGGCCGACATCAATTCTCTCCGTGATGGCCGTACCTCGGTATAGCAAACGCCCACGGTCGTTCGTCGCTCGCGAAGTGGAAGCGGCGACTTGCTCGTAACGTAACACCTTGTCGACTACGAAGGTTTCGATTCGCCATGCTGCACGGGGGAATCGGGGCATCGATCCGCCGGACGCGCATTCTCGGCCGTCGGCATTGGAGTTGCTCAAAACCTCTTCCGAGCAGCGTACCTCGATTGTTGACGATCTTGGTAAAAGCGTCGACCAGCCGTTCTGAGGCATTGGTCAAGCTGCGGAGGGAGTCGTGCGAAAATGTGTGCCGTCGAGCCTAGGGCGGCCACCTGAAAACCGGACACCTTCACCGGCTGGCTCGGCGTTCTTCGTGAAGGTCCACGCGAAGGGTGGACATGAGAAAGTCGCGCAACCTCGTGCACGAGGAAATAGATCCCGACGAAGATCCGGTCTCAGCGAACGAGCTGGCCGCGTTTGTCGATCGCGGCCCGTCAGCGAAAATCAAACAAGTCTCCGACCATTTTCTGCATCTCGATCCGGCCGACAGGGATAGTCCTGCGGTACAGGCCGCTGCTGTTCAGTTAATCAAGGCGGAGTACGAGCGGTGGGAGCGCGAGCATTTCCAGATGGAGCGCCTAGATTTGCTTCGGGCACGACGGCTTGCATTGAGCGATTCATTGCCGTATCCGCTGGAACAGAATGCGGGGCACGTTGCACGCCTAAGCGGCGGGAAGTACGACCGGGCGGAATGGATGTATGCCTTATATTTGCGCGGAGTGGCGGAGGCAAGGCGGCGAGCGCGCGCTGGCGGCGACTTGTCCGACCTACCGAAGCCGGACAAGGCCGTCGCTGCGCAGATTCGAAAGCTATGGCCGGACATGGAGCGCGCGATTGAATTTGCTGTTTCTGCTGATGTCAGCAGCATCCAGCGCGAACAGCGGATTTATGCTTTCGTCCATTGCGGCACCACTCATGCCTTTACCGCTACGCTTGAGCTTTTGCATCGGCGTTTGAAGACCGCTCCGGCGAAACTGGCGGCAGAGGCGGTGCGTCGCGAGACGCGAAAGCGAGACGGATCTGTTGGCCGAGATGCCAATGTCGCGAAGGGTGCGGCAACGCGTGCATTGGTCAAGACCGAAGTCGCGCGCTTTCGCAATCGTGGGGTCCAGATTGGAATCGACGAGCGAAAAGCTATCGCGGTGAAGCTGGGAATCTCTGAGCGTCACGTGCGCCGGGTGATAGAACAAGTTGCCGACGACGATTGAGCGACGGACATTTGAGCGTGAAAGTGCAGGACATTCCTGCAATCCGGACATTCCACTTTAAAAGGTGCTGATCGCGCGGCGATAGTCGCTCCCGTTACTGTCACTCAGGGAGCACAAATGTCCGCAAACAACGCATTCGCAACGCAAGCCCCGGCCACTCTGCCGCTTGATGGTCTTTCCAAATGGCGCGACCTGCGTCGATCAATTTGCCTGTCTCGTGAGACTGTCCGCAAGCGCGAACAGGAGGGGAAGTTTCCGCGCTCGATCCGATTGACTCAGCGTTGCACGGTCTGGAATAACCGCGAAATCCATCGTTATCTCGCTGATCCGCTGAACTATCGCGCCGCCGATGCCGCGAATGAAGTGACGGAGGGCGCGTGATGACGAGCGCAACGAACGCACGAGCGATGGCGCGTGACACCAAAAAACAAGCCGACGCGGAGTTCTACGATTGTGAACTCTCCCGCCTGCACGAACTGTTTAGCGACGTGCTCCAGTGTACGGAGCAGGGTGTGCGGCGCGATGCCGCATGCATGATCGTCACCGCTGCGGGCGTCTTCGAGCGCGACGCGGTTCGGATGCCGACGCGCGCCAAGCATGCCGTCCGGCTGCTGAAGGAAGCCATTTTCATGCTCAATCCGAAGGTGTCGGCATGATCGTCCGCCAAAGTCACTTTGACGGCTCGGGACGATGGTCGCGTGACGGCCGCTCCGGCTCGCGCCCACCTCGATTTGCGCATCCGGGCCGCGCGCAGTATCCTGTGGGCGTCGCTGAGACAACGGCGACCGGGTTTGGCGACCCGAGAATCAAACGGCGGACGACCGCCTCTGTGCGGTTTTTTTACGTCCGTATGCCTTCGCGCGCCTCTACGATCAATGGGCGGGCCTTGGTAGGGCGACCTTCGGGTCGGCCGGTTTCCGTTTGTACCGGTTCGCCAACCCTGCCTTGCGCCCGCTCACCCCATTTGGCGATGGGGAGCGGGGTTCAACCCGCAACAAACGGAGGTCGCACCCAATGCGCCAGCCCTCGCACGCCCGTACCGGGCAGCAATCCCACCTCATTCAATCGATTGTCCGCGCAGCACTGCGCGACGCGGCAACCGCCAGCACGTATCAAGACGCACTCGACGCAACCGGTGCGGCACTGGCCGCAATCGCGGCGCTCGTGCGTGCGGAGGTGCGCCATGGCTGAGCTGCGCTGCAAGATCGGCGATCTGGCGATCGTCACGAAGTGCGACGCTCACGCTCGCATCGGGATGCTCGTTGAGGTCGCATCGGCTCGTCCGACGCCCGATCACGATTGGCGCGTGCGGATCTTGGGCGGTCCCGCCTCGGGGCGTAGCGTCTGCGGTCGCCGGTCTGGCGACTTCACGCACGCGGCCGTCTACGACTGGAACCTCACGCCGATTCGCGGTGAAGCGGAGCTGGATTGCATGGTCGATGTCGGGCAACTCCTCGCGTCGATTCTGGAGGTGCGCCATGTCTAAATACCGCCTGCCGAACGAAGTCACGATGATCGCCATGTGTGCGGCCCATCAGTTCGCCCAGCTCGAAGCCCTGTTCGATGCTGTCCGTTCGCATCTTGCGGAGGGCACTTACGAGCGCGCGCTCGTCGACATGGGGCAAAGCGTTGCGAGCCGGTATTCGGCCGAAATGCGTCGTACTGCGCAGCCGGAGGTGTGCCATGACTGACCAGCGCATCCGAACCGCGGTTGTCGACGGATTCGACAACGCACCGCCACTCGATACCGGCGCTCCGATCGAGCTGCAATTCGCCGTCGACCTGGGCGCGATCTGCGCCGACGCGTGGCTCGACCTGAAAGGCGACGTGCGGCTGCACGACTACGCGGCGCATCAAGCCGCCGCGTTCGCGCGCGGCATGGAATCCGCCATGCAGGACGCGGGCGACGTCGACGCGCATCGTGTGACGATCAGCCGTCAAGCGTTCGCGGCCGGCCTGATGGGCCGCGTGCAACAGCACCTGTTTGCGGCGCTCGGCCTCGTCACGCGCGAACCGCGCACGACGCACTGAGGGGCGGTCATGGCAAAGACGAACAAGAGTACCGTGCAACCGCTCGCGTCGTACTTCGTGGCCGAGGTGAATCGCCCCGATCGCAACCGTATCGGCACGCGGATCAGTGACGCCATGGAGCTGCTGGACAGTCTGCATTGGGCGGCTGACAAGGCCATATCCGATGACGACTATTGGCTTGTGCTGAGCCTGTTCCGCGCATCCCTGCCGTCGATCGGCGCGGCGCTGGAGGCGGCCAACGACGCCCTTGGCGAGTCGCGGCTCGGTCGCTACGTCTACAGCAACGACGTCACGGCCGGCGGTGCCGTTCTGTCGGTGCCTCGCGCGGCCGGCTGACGCTGCGCCGCTAGGCATCGTCGAATCATTCAATTCTTCGCGCGTCGGGTAGCTGCTTGCCCGATATGGACTACTAATCGGAAGCCGACCGACGCGCGTCCAGTGGGAACCTATGAGTAACGCACCCATGTCCGAATTCGAGCGGGCGAGAGTCGCGCTCGGCTATGTTCCGCCCGACGACCGCGACACGTGGAGTCAGGTGGGAATGGCGCTCAAGGCCGAGTTTGGCGAGGAGGGCTTCGCCCTCTGGAACGAATGGAGCCAAGGCGCGCAGAACTACAACGGCAAGGACGCGCGGGATGTGTGGAAGTCGTTCAAGGGCGGCAAGATCACCATCAACACGCTGTTTCACCTCGCCAAGGCCGGCGGCTTCGATCCGCGCGCGCATCGGGCGAAGCCCGTCGATCCAGCGGAGCGCGAGCGGCAGAAGGCCGAGCGCGCGGCCCGCGAAGCGGCCGAGCTGGCCGAGCTGACCGAGAAACAGCAAGCCGCGTCGGAGCTTGCCGAATCGATCTGGTCGGCGGCTGAGCCCGCGCCGGCCGATCACCCGTACCTTGTTCGCAAGCGCATCCCGGTCGACGCGCTGCGCGTCTATCGCGGCGGCTTGTGCATCGGCACAGCCGCATGCGACGGCGCACTCGTCATCCCCGCCCGTGACGCGGACGGCAAGCTGTGGACGCTGGAGTTCGTCCTGACAGACGGCCAGAAGCGCTATCTGCCGAACGGCCGCAAGGCGGGCTGCTTCTCGCTGATCGGCGGCCCGGTGTCGTCGACGCTGCTGATTGGCGAGGGTTACGCCACGTGCGCGACGCTCGCGGCCGCGACCGGCTATCCGGCCGCCGTCGCGTTCGACGCCGGCAACCTGCACGCGGTCGCGACGGCGCTGCGCGGCCAGTATCCGGACGCCCGAATCGTCGTGTGCGCCGACGACGACCACACCACGAAGGGCAATCCGGGCGTGACGAAGGCCCGCGCGGCGGCCGAGGCCGTCGCCGGCATCGTCGCGGTGCCTGACTTCGGTCCGAGCCGCCCGGCGAACGGGACCGACTTCAACGACCTGGCTGCGCACCTCGACCCGGATGCGGTGGCCGCCGCCGTGCGCGCAGCGCTCGCACCGGCCGGCTCGGCCGACGTCGGCAAGGGCAAGGCTGCTCCAGCCGTCGCCAAGCCCGCCAAGCGCCCGAAAACGGCCCGCGCGCAGGACGGCAAGTCGCGGTTCGTCGTCGACGACAAGGGCGTGTGGTTTCACGGCTTCAACAATCAAGGCGATCCGCTGCCGCCGCATTGGGTCAGCACGCGGATCGACGTGATCGCGGAGACGCGCAACGAGATGAATAGCGAGTGGGGCTACCTGCTCGAATTCACGGATCGCGACGGTATCCTGAAACGATGGGCGGTGCCAGCCGGCCTCTTTGCTGGCGACGGCACGGAGCTGCGCCGCATGCTGCTCGATATGGGCGTGAAGCTCGGCGTCACGCAGATCGCCCGCACGCAGATCGCGAACTATGTGCAGATGGCGCAGCCCGACGAGCGCGTGCGCTGCGTGCCGCGCGTCGGCTGGCATCACGGCGCGTTCGTGCTGCCCGATCGCGTCATCGGCACCGGCAAAGAGGCGCTGATCTATCAGGCCGACACGCCGATCCAGAGCCAGTTCAAGGAGCGCGGCACGCTGGACGACTGGCGACGCGAGGTCGCCGGCTACTGCGTCGGCAATAGCCGGCTGCTGTTCTGCGTCGCAACCGCCTTCGCTGGTCCGTTGCTGCACTTCTCCGGGCTTCAGTCGGGAGGCTTCCACCTGCTCGGCACCACTTCCAAGGGCAAGTCGACGGGCGGCGTCATCGCCGCTTCCGTGTTCGGCTCGCCGGACTACGTGCGGAGCTGGAAGGCGACCGACAACGCGCTCGAAGCCGTCGCCACGCAGCATAGCGATGCGCTGCTGATCCTCGACGAAATCGGGCAGGTCGAGCCGCGCTTGGTTGGCGACGTGATCTACATGCTCGCGAACGAGTCGGGCAAGGCCCGCGCGTCGCGTAGCGGCTCGGCCAAGCCGGTTCTCACGTGGCGGCTGCTGTTCCTGTCGAACGGTGAAAAGAGCGTGTCCGCGCTGATGGCCGAGGGCAACAAGCCGATGAAAGGCGGTATCGAGGTGCGCTTGCCCGCGATCCCGGCCGAGGTTGGCGAAATGGGCGTCGTGGAGAAGCTGCACGGCTTCCCGACGCCGGCCGCGCTGATCGAGCATCTAGAGCGGCACGCCGGCATGCACTACGGCACGGCCGGCCCCGCGTTCATCGAGTGGGCGTCGTCGCAGGCCGGCGAGCTGGCCGAGCATCTGCGCATGCGCGTCGATGAGCTGGTCGGGCAATGGGTGCCGGACGGCTCACATTCGCAGGTCGCGCGTGTCGCCAAGCGG
>NZ_JBYQCG010000231.1:11451-72478 GCF_057837105.1 Burkholderia sp. APQ4-4ca
AGCCGATGAAAGGCGGGATCGAGGTGCGCTTGCCCGCGATCCCGGCCGAGGTTGGCGAAATGGGCGTCGTGGAGAAGCTGCACGGCTTCCCGACGCCGGCCGCGCTGATCGAGCATCTAGAGCGGCACGCCGGCATGCACTACGGCACGGCCGGCCCCGCGTTCATCGAGTGGGCGTCGTCGCAGGCCGGCGAGCTGGCCGAGCATCTGCGCATGCGCGTCGATGAGCTGGTCGGGCAATGGGTGCCGGACGGCTCACATTCGCAGGTCGCGCGTGTCGCCAAGCGGTTCTGCCTCGTTGCGGTAGCCGGCGAGCTGGCGACGGCGCACGGGCTGACCGGCTGGCCGCAGGGCGAAGCGGTCGAAGCCGCGCGTCGCTGCTTCGAAGGCTGGCTCGAACTGCGTGGCGGCACCGGCAATTCGGACGAGGCCGAAGCCGTGCGGCAGGTACAGCACTTCCTCGCCGCGCACGGCGACAACCGCTTCGTGTGGATGAACCGGGCGCAGGACGACCATCGGCCGAACGTGCCACATCGAGCGGGTTTCAAGCAGCACGTGAAACGCGACGAGCGGCGCACGCCCATCGCCTCCGATCGCGAGTATTACGCCGAGTTCGGCGGCAAGATGAGCGCCGACGATGCCGAAAGCGTCGAGACGGAATACCTGATCGAAGCGGCCGTGTTCCGCAAGGACGTGTGCGCCGGCTTCGATCACAAGATCGTCGCCAAGGCACTGATGAAGCGGGGCGTGCTGATGCCGCGCAGCGACGGCTATCCGTACCGGCAGGAGTACATCCCCGGCCACGGCAAGTTCATGGTCTATCGCGTGCTGCCGTCCATCTTCACGCTTGAGCTGTGAAATGCACCGCCGCCGTCCGGGAGGGCGGTGGCGGGCATTCCTTTGCGCGGCATTTTTGGCCCGTGCGTCAAAGTTACTTTGAGCGATCCGCTCCAGAGGGAACCGGGTCGGCGGCTGCCGCGAATCTTGCCATAGCGGTAACAATCCGGGCCGGTTTATCTCCAGTATCTCCAGCGTTCTCCAAATCGTTTGGAGACACGCGAAGCCTTACCCCATAAGGCTTTGCGGCCGATTCAGGCGTTTATCTCCAAATCTCCAACTCGTTTTGCACTGAGCGGGCAGGCGTCGACCGTCCGCGTCGACCGCAACGCCAGACGGGGCAAGGTTCTCCGGGATTCAAGCGGCGTCGACAACGTGTTTCGAAGGGGGGGTGTCCGCGACACGCACCGATCGGGCATTGTTGCGCCGGCCGCAAGTGTCGGGGTGGCCGGAATGCGGGGGACCCTGCGTCTAGGGCAAAGGCGCGGGGGCTCACACCCGCGTGTTTTTCCTACTCCCGGCCCGCCCAAGGGGGGTCATATTCATACCGAAATGCAGGGAGCTGACAGTGCGGTGCCAACTCGGAAAAATCGGTGGGAGGTGCGCTGCAAGGGGGGCATATGGGCTGGTAGCGCTAGATCGTCTGACTCATTTCGGCCATCACGCGTCGTTTCACTCGGGCATGGGTCTGACGTTCGGGTGTCGGTTTCGCGTCAGTCAGCGGCCGCTCGCGTGGCATCATATGAAATGCCGATAACTGCACCAGTGAAGATAGGATCCTGAACGAATGAAATTCATCGTTTGTCACCTTCTTGTCGGAGGGGCCATCAAATGGGAGGATCTCGGTCCTATGGGCGGCGCATATGCCGAGGACGGAATAACGATTAGTTTGCCCATCTTTCATAGAGCGACTACCAAGGAAGCAAGCAAAATTGTTGCAGAGGCGCTCGCACAAAATTCGGTCGAATGGCTTCGCCTCGACAGAGGGGCTTGGCTGTTCCGTTCGGACAAGTTCAAAGACTTCTTCCCCGGCTACGAAGCTGGAAGTTGGTTGAGTGGGGATTTCGAGCTCGAAATGGACCACGATATTAGGCGAGTGCCTGTGTTTGATCGAGAAGAGGATCGGACGTACGTTAAGTTCGTGATTACGCCGGAAATTGTGAGGGAAAAAATGGAGAGAAAAATCTTCCTGAGTCACAAGGGTGTCGATAAGCCCGTGATTCGGAGATTCAAGGCCGCATTGGAGGTGGTTGGGTTTGAGCCATGGCTGGACGAGGAAGCCATGGTCGCGGGTGCCGAGCTTGAACGGGCGCTGCTGGCTGGTTTTAAGAGTTCCTGCGCTGCGGTTTTCTTCGTAACACCAAACTATGCGGATAGCGGATATCTTGCAAGCGAGGTCAACTATGCAATCCAGGAGAAGCGGCGGAAGGGGGATCGATTCTCTATCGTTACGTTGGTTCTCGCGGACAGTGAGGGAAAGGTCGGTGAGGTGCCGGAGCTCTTGAAGTCGTATGTGTGGAAGTCGCCCGCGACGGAATTGGAAGCGTTTATTGAGATCGTTAAGGCGCTCCCCTTGCAACTGGGGCCGACAGTTTGGAGGAAGTGAAGCGACGGCCGCCGTTTAAAGCGTGCTTCAACATTACGGCGGAGAGTCGATCACGGCCCAAGCGATCTCGGACCTGATCTGACTCAGGCTCATACGCGCGGCGGCACGGCTCTATCTTGCCGCCGCGATCGGGATGATTTCCGCCCCGGCTTTAAGTTTGTCGAGGTGATCTCCCCACACCTGCATCATTCGTCTGCGTTCCGGTAGGTATTCAGCGTGAACGTACGCGGCCGTCACTTGATTGCGTTCGGCGTGTGCCATCTGGCGCTCTACAACGTCTCGGCCGAAGCCAAGTTCACGCAGAGCCGTAGCCGCAAGGCCGCGAAACCCGTGCCCCGTCATTCGCGACTTGTAGCCCATGCGATAGAGTGCGTAAAGCATGGTGTTGTTCGATATGTGGCTCCGGCCCTGCACGCTGTAGAACACGAATCGATGCTGGCCGTTGAGCGCGCGAAGCTGGGCGAGCACGTCGAGTGCCTGCCGCGATAGGGGCACGATGTGCGGATCGCGCATCTTCATGCGTTCCGGCGGCACGCGCCATTCTGCGGCGGCTTCGTCAAACTCTGACCACTCTGCACGGATCATTTCCGTTGTCCGCACGAAGGTCAGCGCCATCAGGCGGAGCGCGAGCCGGGTAACTAGGTCGCCTTGGTAGGCGTCAATGTCGCGCATGAGCTGCGGGATCTCCGTCGCCTTGACGCGTGCCATGTGCTGTACGCCCGGACCTTTCTTCAAGACCGTCTGCGCATCGATGTCGGCCGCTGGATTCCTGGAGCATCGCCCCGTCATGATCCCGTACTGGAAGACCGCGCGCGAGCGCTGGAGAATCCGCTTCGCCGTCTCGCGCACGCCGCGCGCCTCGACCTCGCGAACGATGCTGAGCATCTGCGGCGAATCGATCTCCGTGATTGGGCGAGGGCCGATCTTCGGAAACACGTCGACCTCAAGCGAATTCAACACCTTCTCCGCGTAGCCGTCGCTCCAGCCCGGACGTTGAGAGTCGAACCACTCGCGGGCTACCGCTTCGAACGAGTTGGCCGCCGCGATTTCGGCGGCCCGTCTTGCGTCCTTCTTCGCCTCGCCCGGATCGGTGCCGGCCGCGATCTGCTCGCGGGCCTCGTCGCGCTTCTTCCGTGCCGTCGCAAGCGTGACGGCCGGATACACGCCGAGGGCGAGCGTCTTCTGCTTGCCAAGGAAGCGGTAGGACAAGCGCCAGTACTTCGCGCCGTTCGGTTGGACGAGCAAGAACATCCCGTTGCCGTCCGTGAGTTTGTACGGTGCGGCGCTGGCCTTTGCGTTCCGTACCTGTATGTCAGTGAGAGGCATTGTTGGTATCTGTGTTGTTGGTATCTGCTGATACCAACAAAAATACCAACACTTTCTCTGGCTGTCACTGAGCAATGTTGGGTAACGATGGGCGTGAGAAGGCCGCCAGACGGGCTTGAGCGGGGAGTTTCTTGTGAATCTTTGGGGAGCTTTGGGGCATGACTGGTCCCCCCGACAGGAATCGAACCTGTATCTAGCGCTTAGGAGGCGCTTGTTCTATCCATTGAACTACGGGGAGAGCCAAGTCCGGGCAATCGCGCGAAAAACCGCGAGCCGGACGGCAGTGTGGACAGCGCGCAGAGTATAGCAAACGCGCGGCGCGTCGGCGGGGCGGAATGCACCACCCCAACGCGCGTATCGCGAGATCACCCGCGATCGAAACGGAAAATCAGAAATCGACGACGACGAAATCTTCCTTGCCCACGTCGCACAGCGGGCAGCGCCAGTCGGCGGGAATGTCGGCGAAACGCGTGCCGGCCGGAATGCCCTCGTCGGGCAGTCCTTCCGCTTCGTTGTAGACCCACCCGCAAATCAGGCAGACCCAGCTCTGGTATTCGGTTACTTCGCTCATGTTGCGCTCGGGATAATGAAAATTCGGCGATGCCGTCCGCGGCGTGGCCGGCGGACGAAAGGCGCAATGTTACCGGAATTTCGCCGAACGTCTGCGCAACGTCGTTTTAAACGTGCGCATCGCGAACAACCGGCGGCGTCGCATCGGTCGGGCATGCAGTGTATGCTTCGTGGGCCTGTCAATCTGTAGGAGGAAAGGATGATCAACAGAAAGTGGATCGCGGGTGCAGTCTGTGTCGCGGCGCTGGCCGTGTCGACGCTCGCGCGCGCCGAGGCGCGTGTGTTCTTCGTCGAGCCGCAGGACGGTGCGACGGTGTCGAGCCCCGTGCACGTGAAGTTCGGTCTCGAAGGCATGGCGCTGAAGCCGGCCGGCGACATGACACCGGATACCGGTCACCACCACCTGCTGATCGACGGCAAGCCGGTGCCGAAGGGCGACGTGATCCCGGCGACCGACCATTCGCTGCATTTCGGCAAGGCCCAGACCGAAACCGACGTGAAGCTGCCGCCCGGCCAGCACACGCTGACGCTGCAACTCGGTGACGGCGCGCACCGGTCGTACGGTCCCGAACTGAGCTCGACGATCACGGTCAACGTGAAATAACCGTGCATCCCGCGCCGGCGCCCGATGCGCCGCGCGGGATCTGCCGATCGGCCGGCCGCGGGCATCCGGCCGGCATTCGCATGCTCATGCGGGCACGCAAACCGTAGCCGGCGTCCGAAAACCGGAGGTCGGCTACACCGTACCCACGATACCGCGCCAGCGCCCGTCGGGAACGTCCCGCGGCACTCGTCCATCCAGCCGAGCCGATGCCGGCCTCCGCGCCCGGTACAATGGGCGCTTCCGATTTCTCTCTTCGCCGTCTCCCCATGTCGCTCTATTCCATTACCGGCGCGCAGCTCGCGTTCGGTCACGTCGCGTTGCTCGATCACGCGGATTTCTCGCTGGAAGCCGGCGAACGGGTCGGCCTGATCGGCCGCAACGGCGCGGGCAAGTCGTCGCTGCTGAAGATCGTCGCCGATCTCGCGAAGCCCGACGACGGGCTGATCACGCGCCAGCAGGAGCTCGTGACCGTCTACGTGCCGCAGGAGCCCGAATTCGAGCCGGGCGCGACGGTGTTCGACGCGGTCGCGTCGGGGCTGGCCCACACGCGCGAACTGCTCGAAGAATACGATTCGATCGCGCACCGCCTCGCGGAGATACCGGAAGGCGCCGAGCACGATGCGCTGCTTGCGCGAATGAACGCGCTGCAGTCGTCGCTGGACGCGCACGACGCATGGAACTGGCGTACGCGCGTGTCGATGACGCTCGCGCAAATCGGCCTGACGAACGGCGACGCGAGCGTCGACGCGCTGTCGGGCGGGATGCAGAAGCGCGTCGCGCTGGCGCGCGCGCTGGTGCTGCAGCCCGACGTGCTGCTGCTCGACGAGCCGACCAACCACCTCGACTTCGACGGCATTCGCTGGCTCGAGGAGTTGCTCGTCGCGCAGCGCGCGGGCCTGCTGTTCATCACCCACGATCGCGCGTTCCTCGACCGCGTCGCGACGCGCATCGTCGAGCTCGATCGCGGCCGGCTGCTGTCGTATCCGGGCAATTTCTCCGCGTACCAGACGCGCAAGGCGCAGCAGCTCGAAGTCGAGCGCGTGGAGAACGAGAAGTTCGACAAGCTGCTCGCGCAGGAAGAAGTGTGGATCCGCAAGGGCGTCGAGGCGCGCCGCACGCGCAGCGTCGGCCGCATCGCGCGGCTCGTGCAGATGCGCAACGAGCGCGCGGAGCGCCGCAATGCGCAGGGCAACGTGAAGCTCGACGTCGCGCAGGGCGAGAAGTCCGGCAAGATCGTCGCGGAGTTGACCGACGTGACGAAGCGCTACGGCGGCCGCACGGTGGTCGACCGCTTCTCGACGACGGTCATGCGCGGCGACAAGATCGGCTTCGTCGGCCCGAACGGCGCCGGCAAGACGACGTTGCTGAAGCTGATCCTCGGCGACCTGAAGCCCGACGAAGGCACGGTGCGCACCGGCACGAACCTGCAGGTCGCGTATTTCGACCAGATGCGCGCGCAGCTCGACCAGGAAAAGAGCCTCGCGGATACGATCAGCCCCGGCAGCGAATGGGTCGAGATCGGCGGCGTGCGCAAGCACGTGATGAGCTATCTCGGCGATTTCCTGTTCGCGCCGGAGCGCGCGCGTTCGCCGGTGAAGTCGCTGTCGGGCGGCGAGCGCAACCGGCTGCTGCTCGCGCGCCTGTTCGCGCGCCCGGCCAACGTGCTGGTGCTCGACGAACCGACCAACGACCTCGACATCCCGACGCTCGAACTGCTCGAAGAACTGCTGGCCGATTACGACGGCACGGTGCTGCTGGTCAGCCACGATCGCGCGTTCCTCGACAACGTCGTGACGTCGGTGATCGCGGCGGAGGGCGACGGCAAGTGGCGCGAATATGTCGGCGGCTTCACCGACTGGCAGATCCAGAGCGAGCGCTCGGAGCAGCTCGCGCAGCAGGAAGCGGCGAAGCGCGCGGTCAAGGAAGCGGCGCCCGCGAAGGACGAACCGGCGAAGAGCGCGGCCGGCCGCAACGCGCAGCGCACGGTGAAGCTGTCGTTCAACGAGCAGCGCGAGCTCGATTCGCTGCCGGAGAAGATCGCCGCGCTCGAAGCGGAGCAGAAGACGATCAATGCGCAGCTCGAGGACGGCACGATTTTCGCGAAGGATCCGCAGGAGGGCACGCGCCTGACCGAGCGGTTCGCGGCGATCGACGACGAGCTGCTCGCCGCGCTCGAACGGTGGGAAACGCTCGAGGCGAAGCGCAAGCCGGTGTGACGCGCGCGGTGCGCGTCGATCCCGCGATTGGCGCGCCACGCGGAACCAGTAAAATACCGCGCGTCCAGGGGCGCGCCGCACACGCCGCGCGCCCGCTTTCGGAGCAGTCCAAGCACACCGTTGTTTCGATTCGCTTTTTTACGGAACTCAACGTTTTGTCCACGACGTTATCCACACGAGGTGTGGACAACGTCCCGATGAATGACGAAATTCAGCGCCTATGTCAACAAAGAAACCCAGCGCGGCCTATAGCGAAGCATCGATCAAGGTGCTCAAGGGTCTCGAGCCGGTCAAGCAGCGGCCCGGCATGTACACCCGTACCGAGAATCCGCTGCACATCATCCAAGAAGTCATCGACAACGCGTCCGACGAGGCGCTCGGCGGCTACGGCAAGCAGATCACGGTCACGCTGCACGCCGACCAGTCGGTATCGGTCGAAGACGACGGCCGCGGCATCCCGTTCGGCATGCATCCCGAAGAGGGCGTGCCGGTCGTCGAGATCGTGTTCACGCGCCTGCACGCCGGCGGCAAGTTCGACAAGGCCGCGGGCGGCGCGTATACGTTCTCGGGCGGCCTGCACGGGGTCGGCGTGTCGGTCACGAACGCGCTTGCGACGCGTCTCGACGTGACGGTGTGGCGCGACGGCAAGATCGCCGAGCTCGGCTTCGCCGACGGCGACGTCGTGAAGCCGCTGTCCACGCAAGGCGCGGGCCGCGGCGAGAAAAAATCCGGCACGCGCGTGCAGGTGTGGCCGAATCCGAAATACTTCGATTCGCCGAACCTGCCGCTCGGCGAATTGCAGCGCCTGCTGCGCTCGAAGGCCGTGCTGCTGCCGGGTGTCGAGGTCGTGCTCGTCAACGAAAAGACGGGCGAGCGCCAGACGTGGAAGTATGAAGACGGCCTGCGCGGCTACCTGCTCGACGAAATGAACGGCAGCGAGCTGCTGATTCCGCTGTTCGAAGGCGAGCGTTTCGCCGATGCGCGTTCGACCGACGAAACCTTCGCCGAAGGCGAGGGTGCATCGTGGGTCGTCGCATGGAGCGAGGAAGGGTCGCTCGTGCGCGAGTCGTACGTGAACCTGATCCCGACGCCGGCCGGCGGCACGCACGAGTCGGGCCTGCGCGACGGTCTCTACCAGGCGGTGAAGAGCTTCGTCGAACTGCACAACCTGCAGCCGAAGGGCGTGAAGCTGCTCGCGGAAGACGTGTTCGCGCGCGTGTCGTTCGTGCTGTCCGCGAAGGTGCTCGATCCGCAGTTCCAGGGGCAGATCAAGGAACGGCTGAACAGCCGCGACGCGGTGAAGCTCGTGTCGTCGTTCTCGCGTCCGGCGCTCGAACTGTGGCTGAATCAGCACGTCGAGCACGGCAAGAAGCTCGCCGAACTCGTGATCAAGCAGGCGCAGGCGCGTACGCGCGCCGGCCAGAAGGTCGAGAAGCGCAAGAGTTCGGGCGTCGCGGTGCTGCCGGGCAAGCTGACCGATTGCGAGACGGAAGACATCGCGCGCAACGAACTGTTCCTCGTCGAGGGCGACTCGGCGGGCGGCTCGGCGAAGATGGGCCGCGACAAGGAGTACCAGGCGATCCTGCCGCTGCGCGGCAAGGTGCTGAACACGTGGGAAACCGAACGCGATCGCCTGTTCGCGAACAACGAGGTGCACGACATCTCGGTCGCGATCGGCGTCGATCCGCACAGCCCCGACGATACCGTCGACGTGTCGAACCTGCGCTACGGCAAGATCTGCATCCTGTCGGACGCGGACGTCGACGGCTCGCACATCCAGGTGCTGTTGCTCACGCTGTTCTTCAAGCATTTCCCGCAACTGATCGAGCGCGGCCACGTATACGTCGCGCGCCCGCCGCTGTTCCGCGTCGACGCGCCGGCGCGCGGCAAGAAGCCCGCGCAGAAGCTCTATGCGCTCGACGACGGCGAGCTCGAAGCGATCCTCGACAAGCTGCGCAAGGACGGCGTGCGCGACACGCAGTGGAGCATCAGCCGCTTCAAGGGCCTGGGCGAAATGAGCGCCGAGCAGTTGTGGGACACGACGATGAACCCCGACACGCGCCGCCTGATGCCGGTGAAGCTCGGCGAGCTCGACTACGAGGCGACCGTCGCGCGGATGACGATGCTGATGGGCAAGGGCGAGGCAGCCGCGCGGCGCGGCTGGCTCGAGGAAAAGGGCAACGACGTCGAAGCGGACATTTAGTGCAGTGTTCGACGCCAATCGGCACTGATGCGCTGCGGCTTCGCGCCCGTGGCGGCGTCGCAAATCCTCGCGATGCGTCTGGCATCGCTGCGGTTTGCTTCTTGCCACGAACGCGAATCCGCCGGCGCATCAGCACCGCTTGACATCGAACACTGCACCGCCGCTTTCCGCGCGGCCGGGCATGCCCCCCGGCCCGGCCTCACGCCACTTACGAATACGGAATTCAGATGGACGACAATACTTCCGATCTCTTTGCCAGCCCCGACGCGCCAGAGAGCGACGCGCTGACGCTCGGCAACTACGCGGAGCAGGCGTATCTCAGCTACGCGGTCAGCGTCGTGAAGAGCCGCGCGCTGCCCGACGTGTGCGACGGCCAGAAGCCGGTGCAGCGCCGGATCCTGTTCGCGATGAACGAAATGGGCCTCGGGCCCGACGCGAAGCCGGTGAAATCGGCGCGCGTGGTCGGCGACGTGCTCGGTAAATACCATCCGCACGGCGACCAGTCGGCGTACGACGCGCTCGTGCGTCTCGCGCAGGATTTCTCGCTGCGCTATCCGCTGATCGACGGGCAGGGCAACTTCGGCTCGCGCGACGGCGACGGCGCGGCGGCGATGCGTTACACGGAAGCGCGTCTCACGCCGATCGCGAAGCTGCTGCTCGACGAGATCGACCAGGGCACGGTCGACTTCATGCCGAACTACGACGGCTCGTTCGAGGAGCCGAAGACGCTGCCGAGCCGCATGCCGTTCGTGCTGCTGAACGGCGCGTCGGGCATCGCGGTCGGCCTCGCCACCGAAATCCCGTCGCACAACCTGCGCGAAGTCGCGGCCGCGGCGGTCGCGCTGATCCGCAATCCGAAGCTCACGCACGCGGAGCTGATGAACCTGATTCCCGGCCCGGATTTCCCCGGCGGCGGCCAGATCATCTCGAGCGATACCGAAATCTCGGCGGCGTACGAAACGGGCCGCGGCAGCCTGAAGGTGCGGGCGAAATGGAAGATCGAGGATCTCGCGCGCGGCCAGTGGCAGCTCGTCGTGACCGAGCTGCCGCCGAGCACGTCGGGCCAGAAGGTGCTCGAGGAAATCGAGGAACTGACCAACCCGAAGCTCAAGCTCGGCAAGAAGACGCTGACGCCCGAGCAGTTGAACACGAAGAAGGCGATGCTCGACCTGCTCGACGCGGTGCGCGACGAGTCGGGCAAGGAAGCGGCGGTGCGGCTCGTGTTCGAGCCGAAGTCGCGCACGATCGACCAGACGGAATTCGTGAACACGCTGCTCGCGTACACGAGCCTCGAATCGAACGCGACGCTGAACCTCGTGATGATCGGCGCCGACGGCCGGCCGGGCCAGAAGGGCCTGCTGACGATCCTCGACGAGTGGGTGAAGTTCCGCCAGCTGACGATGACGCGCCGTTGCCGCCACCGTCTCGCGAAGGTCGACGACCGCATCCACATCCTCGAAGGGCGGATGATCGTCTTCCTGAACATCGACGAGGTGATCCGCATCATCCGCGAATCGGACGAGCCGAAGGCCGCGCTGATGAGCGCGTTCGGCTTGAGCGAGCGGCAGGCCGAGGACATCCTCGAAATCCGCCTGCGCCAGCTCGCGCGGCTCGAGAAGATCAAGATCGAGAAGGAACTCGAAGCGCTGCGCGACGAGAAGGCGAAGCTCGAGGAGCTGCTCGCGAACGAAAGCGCGATGAAGCGGCTGATGATCAAGGAGATCGAGGCCGATGCGAAGCAGTATGGCGACGATCGCCGCACGCTGATCCAGCAGGAAAAGCGCGCGACGTTCGAGGCGAAGGTGGTCGACGAGCCGGTGACGGTGGTCGTGTCGCAGAAGGGCTGGGTGCGCGCGCTGAAGGGCCACGGGCTCGACCCGGCCGGCTTCACGTTCAAGGCCGGCGACCATCTCTACGCGGCGTTCCAGTGCCGCACGCCTGATCGCCTGATCGCGTGGGGCAGCAGCGGCCGCGTGTATTCGGTCGACGTGTCGGTGCTGCCGGGCGGGCGCGGCGACGGCGTGCCGGTCACGTCGCTGATCGAGCTCGAATCGGGCTCGCACCTGATGCACTACTACGCGGCGCCGGCCGACCAGCAACTGCTGCTCGCGTCGAGCAACGGCTTCGGCTTCCTCGCGAAGGTCGGCGACATGGTGAGCCGCCTGAAGGCCGGCAAGTCGTTCATGACCATCGACGCGGGCGCGGTGCCGCTCGCGCCGATGCCGGTGCTGCCGAACGCGACGCAGGTCGCCTGCCTGTCGAGCGGCGGGCGCTTGCTCGTGTTCGGGATGGACGAGATGAAGACGCTGTCCGGCGGCGGGCGCGGCGTGATCCTGATGGCGCTCGACGACAAGGAAACGCTCGTGCAGGCGCTGGCGATCGATCCGGCCGGCGTCGTGCTGATCGGCACCGGCCGCGGCGGCAAGGTGCAGGACGAGACGCTGTCGTATGCCGGGCTCGCGCCGCACATCGGCAAGCGTGCCCGCAAGGGCCGCGCGCCGGACACGAAGCTCAAGGTCGTCACCGAGTTGCGTCCGCTGCTCGGCTGACGCCGCGCCGTTGGCCGGGTCGTCGGCATCGTCCGGTTCGGCCGCGATCGAAGGCCGCACGTCCGCTTCGGCGGGGGTGCGGCTTTTTCTTTCCGATGCGGGGATTCGGGTAAGCAAGCGTGGCGCTGTCACGCGGAATTTGCAAAATAGTGTGAAATCGCGTCGAGGGTCCGAACCGCCGCGCGACTGGCGGGTCGAACGTCGCTTGATGCCGCGTGCGACGCGGCCGTTCGCTGCACCCCACTCATCACAGGATCGTCCCCATGTCCCACGCCGTTGCCGTCGCGCTGTTTCTTCACCTGCTGGCCGTTGCCGTGTGGGTGGGCGGGATGGTCTTCGCACACTTCTGCCTGCGCCCCGCGCTGTCCGACCTGTCGCCGCAACTGCGGCTGCCGCTGATCGAAGGCGTGTTCGGCCGCTTCTTCAACTGGGTGTCGGGGGCCGTGATCGTGATCCTGCTCACCGGCGGCTTCCTGCTGATGAGCTTCGGCGGTGCGCACGCGACGTGGTCGCTGCATGCGATGGCCGGGCTCGGCGTCGTGATGATGCTGATCTTCGGACACATCCGCTTCGCGCTGTTCCCGCGGATTCGCCGTGCGGTCCAGGCGCAGAACTGGCCGGACGGTGCCCGCGCGGTGAATGCGGTGCGCCTGCTCGTCGTCGTGAACCTCGTGCTCGGCGTCGTCACGATCGGCGCGGCCGTGCTGTCGCGCGGGTTCTGACCGGCGACGTCGGTCCTTCGTTCTCGGCTCCAGGCCGGGGCGGCACGCGCCGCTACGCGGCCAGCATCGCGTCGAGCAGCCATGAGCCGGCCGGCCCGAGCGGCCGGTTGCGCGACCAGACCGCATCCACCCGCACCCGGCGCGGCCAGCCGCGCGCACGCAGCTCGCACAGGCGGTCGCGCGCGAAATGCTCGACCATCCAGCGCGGCAGTTCCGCCCAGCCGAACCCCAGCACGGCCATCTCCAGCAGCATCAGGTAGCTCGGCGCGAGCCAGTGCTGCGTGCCGACGACGATCCGGTCGTCGGTGCCGCGGCCTTCCGTTTTCACGTAGGTATTGAGGCGCAGTTCGCGCACGTCGCGCAGCGCCGCGTGCGGCACCTCGGCGTCGCCGTATTCGGCGAGCGCGTGCGTGCGGCCGACGAACAGCCCGATCTCCGATTCCTCCGCCACCGTCGCCGCGCCGATATCGGCCGGGTAGGCCGCGCGCGCGGCCATCAGCCCGAGTTGCGCGCGGCCCTGCTGGATCAGGTCGAGCACGTCGTCGTGCTCGGCGATCTGGCATTCGAGCTCGAGCGCCGGAAAGCGCCGTTCGAGCGCCATCAACGTCTCCTCGTAGCGCTTCGACTGGTAGGTATCGGACACGACGAGCGTGAGTCGCGCTTCCTCGCCGTGCGCGAGCCGCGCGGCCGTGCGGTCGATCGCCGCGCTCGCCTCGAGCGCGCGCTGCACCTGCGGCAGCAGCGCACGGCCGGCATCGGTGAGCGCCGGCGTGCGCGTCGAGCGGTCGAACAACTGCACGCCGAGATCGATCTCGAGATTCGCAATTGCTTCCGACACGGTCGACTGACGCTTGCCGAGCTTGCGGGCGGCGGCCGTAAACGAGCCGAGCAGTGCCGCTTCGGCGAATGCGAGCAGGGCTTCGGGGGCGTGATGCATGCAAGGCTCCTCGTAGCGTTATATCGGTAAAACCGATGATATCAAACTGGATTCGCACGGTTCTACCGATCAAAATGGCCGCCATGGATCAAGCAATGCATCGGAGGGCATCATGAAACAGACGAATAAAACGGTGACGGAACGCCTGCTGCACGCGCTGACGTTCGAACTGGTGGCGATCGCGCTGTGCGCGCCGATCGGCGCGTGGCTGCTCGACATGCCGGTGTCGCACGTCGGCGTGCTGACGGTGATGGTGTCGTTGATCGCGATGGCGTGGAACATGACGTTCAACACGCTGTTCGACCACTTCGAGCGGCGGGCCGGGTTGTCGCGCACGCTCGGCATGCGGGTCGCGCACGCGGCGATGTTCGAACTCGGCCTCGTCGCGATGGTGGTGCCGGTGGCCGCGTGGTGGTTGAACGTGAGCCTCGTCGAGGCGCTGCTGCTCGACCTCGGCATCGTGCTGTTCTTCCTGCCTTACACGTTCTGCTTCAACCTCGCGTACGACGCGCTGCGCGCCCGCTGGATGGCGCGCCGGGTCGCGGTGCAGGCCGGTTGAGGCGTCAAGGCCGAGCGGGGCGCGCAGGGCGACGGCCGTGGCCCGTCAGTGCGCCGCCCACAGCCACACGCTGCACACGGCGGCGACCACGCCGTACACGGCATAGACGGGCACCTTGAAGCGCGTGAAGCACAGCGTCGCGAACGCGCCTGTCAGCCAGTAAACCGGGTCGCCCGGTTCGCGGTGGAGGATCTTCACGACGGCGACCACGAGAAAGGCTGTCGTCGCCGCGCGCAGCAGGCGCATCCCGTGCTCGAAGCGCGAATGGCGCTTGAGCCGGAACAGATGGTTCTGCGCGAACACGACGAGGCACCCCGACGGAATGAATAGCGCGGCGGTGGCGAGCAGCGCACCGACCCAGCCGTCGGTCAGGTAGCCGAGAAACGGCACGACGTTCAGCAACGGCCCCGGCGCGACCGGCGACAGCGCGAACGCCAGCGTGAAGTCGTGATCGGAGATGCCGGTCGCCGGCGACACGAACAGCGTCTTGAGCACCGGCAGCGCCGAGAAACCGCCGCCGAACAGCGTCATGCCGGCGCCCGCGAGGCGCGGCCACAGCAGATCCGCCTGGTAATTGCCGGGCAGCGGCATCGCGAACAGCACGACGAGCACGCCGAGCAGCACGAGCAGGCCGCGATCGCGCTTGGACAGCGTGAAATCGATCGCATCGCGTTGCGACGGCCCCGTCAGCCAGCCCGCTGCAAACGCGGCGAGCAGAATCGCGACGAAAGCGGCCGGACCATGCGCGAAAGCAAGCAGAATCGTCGATAGCGCGGCGATCGCCTGTTCGAGCCGCGTACGCGCGAGCGAGCGCAACTGCTTGACCCACGTGACGCCGATCAGCGCGGCGAGCACCATCCCGAAGTGATTGATCAGCACCGGCGCGGCCAGCGAGCGGACGAGCGGCGTCTGATAGAAGATCGCGAACAGCGTCATCAGCACCGAGAACGGCAGCACGCTCGCGATGCCGGCGATCCATGCGCCGGCACGGCCATGCAGCGTCTGGCCGACCTGCACGGCGACATTGCAGCCGACGGGGCCCGGCACGAGCCACGCGAGCGCGACGAGATCGCCGAAGACGTGCGGCTCGATGCGCCGCAGCCGCTCCACGTAATGGCGCTCGAGCTGCGCCATCATCGAAAGCCCGCCCCACGAGACGGCCGAAATGCTGGCGACGACCTTGAACAAGGCCCATAGGGATGCCGGTGCCTCTTCGACACGCGCGGTCGCTTCGACTTCGACGGTTGTCATGATTGTGTGGTTGGCGCAGGGCCGGATCTCTCGCGTAGGGCCGTGCCGACGGCCCGCCGACATGTCGGCCCTCCCGATTGTCCGCCGCGCATCGTGACACTGCCATGCGCGAAAACGCTAGTTAATGAACTAAACGACCGGATCGGAAAACGCAACAATTGCGGCGGCGCGCAACGCGCGCCGCGGCCGCAGCGGTGCGGGTCAGCCGCCCGTGCTGCCGGTCGCGCGATGCGCGACGACGTTCGGATGCTCGCCGCGCACGCCGAAGCGTGCGATCAGCGCGGGAATCGCATCGGCCGGCACCGGGCGCGAGAACAGGAAACCCTGCGCCTCGATTTCGCCGAGCGCGGACAGCCACGTGATCTGTTCCTCGGTTTCGGTGCCCTCGACGACGACGGTCAGCCCGAGCGAGCGCGCGAGATGCACGATCGACGATACCATCACGCACACGCTGCGATCGGTCGGAATCGCCTGCACGAACGAGCGGTCGACCTTCAGCGTGTCGACGGAGAAGCGGTGCAAGTACGACAGCGACGAATAGCCGGTGCCGAAATCGTCGAGCGCGATCCGGATGCCGAGCTTTTTCAGCGCGACGATCTTCTCGGACACGAGTTCCGGATATTCCATCATCGCGGTTTCGGTGATCTCGATCTCGAGCCGGTTCGCGTCGATGCCGGTATCCTTCAGCGCCTGCGAGATCGTCTCGATCAGGTCGCCGCGCCAGAACTGCACGGGCGAGATGTTGACCGCGAGCGTCAGCGTGTCGTGGCCTTCGTCGCGCCAGCGCGCGATCTGCTCGCACGCGGTGCGGATCACGAAGTCGCCGATCGGCACGATCAGGCCGGTCGATTCGGCGATCGAGATGAATTCGTTCGCGGAGATCACGCCGTGTTCGGGGTGATCCCAGCGCGCGAGCGCCTCGAAGCCGGTGATCGTGCGGTGCGCGAGGTCGATCTTCGGCTGGTACGCGAGGAAGAGCTGCCCTTCCGCGAGCGCGACGCGCAATTGCTGTTCCCAGCGCATCAGGTGGTCGGCGCGGTGCGACAGGTGCGGCGCATAGAACTGGTAGCAGTTCTTGCCGGCGTCCTTCGCGCTGTACATCGCGAGGTCGGCCTTTTTCAGCAGGTCGATCTCGCTTTCGTTCGCGACGGTATGCAGCGCGATGCCGATGCTCGCATGCAGCACGAACGAACTGCCGCGTACGTCGAACGGCTCGCTGAACATCTGGATGATCGCTTCGGCGAGCCGCACCGCGCGCCGCTCGACGTCGTCGCCCTTCATCACGACGACGAACTCGTCGCCGCCGATGCGCGCGAGCGAGCCTTCGTCGCCGACCGCATCGGCCAGGCGCGACGCGGTCATCTGCAGCACGATGTCGCCGGCGTTGTGGCCGAGCGTGTCGTTGACGGTCTTGAAGTTGTCGAGATCGATGAACAGCAGGCCGAGCCGCGACAGGCTCGCGGGCATCGACACGTCGTTGCGCAGCCCGCGCAGCGTCGCATAGCGGTTCGCGAGGCCGGTGAGCAGGTCGTATTCGGCGAGCTGCGTCATTTCGCGCTCGCGGCCGAGCAGCTTGCCGATCAGGCCCGTCGCGACGCCGAAGAACGCGAGCATCGCGAGCGTGATGAAGCTCGTCATCAGCAGGTAGACGTTGCGCGTGTGGGTGTAGTCCGCGAACTCTTCCGTCTGCGACAGCCCGACCATCACCGCGAGCGGGTAGCCGTCGAGGTGGCGGTACGACACGATGCGCGTCACGCCGTCGATCGGGTCGATGATCGTGCCCGTCACGCGCTCCGCGATCGGGTAGACGCCCGACGCCGAAAACGCGCCCGGCGCGTTGCTGACCGAGCCCGTGCGCCGCGCAAGCACCGCGCCCGTGTCGGACACGACCGCGATCACGCCTTCCTTGCCGATGGCCGCGTTGTTGTAGAAATCGTTCGTGAAGTAGCTCGGGTCTTCCGACACCACGACGATGCCCGCGAAGCTGCCGTCCGGATTGTTCAGGCGCCGCGTCATCTGCAGCGTCCAGTGGCTCGACACGCGGCCGAGCACGGGCTTGCTGATGAAGAGACGGTCGTCGTTGTGCGCGAGGTGGACCTTGAAGTGCTCGCGGTCGGACAGGTTGATCGGCTGCGGATGGGCTTCGGCGGTGTTCGCGAACAGGATGCCCTTCGCGTTGACGAGCGACACCTGGATCAGCGTGTCGCTCGGCACGACGCCTTTCTCGACGGCGCTCGCGAGATTGAAGCGCGCCGGCGACTTCTCGAATTCGAACTTGACGAAGCGGGTGATCTGGTCGACCTGGTGGATCGCCTTGACCGTATGCTGTTCGAGCGCGGACGACAGGATTGCCGCGGAAGCCGCCGCTTCCTTGTACGCACTGTCCTTTTCAACGGACAGCCGCGCGATGATCACGGCCCACAGCAGCGCGAGCGCCAGCATTCCGAGCAGCGGGATGGCAAACAGCGCACGCCGGCGCGACTTGCGCGGCGCGCGCAGCGGCCGGTTCGGCGGCGTGTGGTTGGACCGGGCGGAGCTCATCGAAGAGGGCGGCGTCCTGCTCGCGTGCGCCATCCGTCTGGATGGCCGACTAGGGTTCGGATTGTCCCGACGTCTGTTCGTTCGCGGGACGCGCAACCATGGACAGACCTCCGAAACAACGGATTAGGCCCGATATTACTGGCTGGAACGTTTTTGCGATAGTTGGGCGAAGCGCGGGGCGCCGGACGAGCCGGCGCCATCGCACATCGCGAAACGTCAGTCGGGCGACCGGAACGTGCCGTCGACGACCGTGACGACGTGGCCGCCGATCCACGTCGTGCCGTCTGCGTCGTAGCTGACGAAGATGCGGCCGTCGCGGCCGATCGCCGTGCCCTGGCGGGCCGTATACGACGGGCCGGGGCGGCGTTCCTGCCGCGTCAGCAGCCCGGCCAGCGCGGCGTTCGCGCTGCCGGTGACGGGATCCTCGCCGGGCGTGCCGAACTGGCCGCCCGTCATCAGGCAGCGGACCTCGAACGTCGCCGGGCCGCCTTCGGCATGCGGCGCGTAGGCGGCGAGGCCGTCCACGCCGTAGCGGTGGGTCAGCGCCGCCAGCGCGGCCGGATCGGGCGACAGGCCGATGCACGCGTCGGCCGACTTCAGCCGCACGACCAGCCACGGCGCGCCGTTGTCCACCGCGCACGGCTCGGCGTCCAGGTCGAGCGCGTCGCTGCGCAGCGCGGCGGCCAGTGCCGCGTAGTCCGAACGGTCGAGCGGCGTGACGCGTGCCGGCGGCGCGGCGAACGCCCAGCCGTCGGCCTGCTCGCGCAGCGCGACGCGGCCGACCCCGCACTGCTGGATCAGCCGGCCCGGCGTGCGCGGCCGCGCGCCGCTTTCCAGGAACGCATGCGCGGTGCCGAGCGTCGGGTGGCCGGCGAACGGCAGTTCGCCGCCCGTCGTGAAGATCCGCACGCGGTAATCGGCTTGCGGATCGGTCGGCGTGCAGAGGAACGTCGTTTCCGACAGGTTCGTCCAGCGGGCGATCTCGTGCATCGCGTCGTCGCCGAGCGAATCGGCGTCGAACACCACGGCGAGCGGATTGCCCTTGAACGGCACCGACGTGAACACGTCGACCTGCTTGAAACGAACGAGACGGCCGGGCATCGCGCGGCGCCCGTTACGCGACTTCGGCGATCAGTTCGATCTCGACGCACGCGCCGAGCGGGATCTGCGCGACGCCGAACGCCGAGCGCGCATGCTTGCCCGCGTCGCCGAACACTTCGGCGATCAGCTCCGACGCGCCGTTCGTCACGACGTGCTGTTCGGTGAAGTCGAGCGTCGAGTTGACGAGGCTCATCAGCTTGACGATGCGCGTGACCTTGTTCAGGTCGCCGGTGTGCGCGTGCAGCGTCGCGAGCAGGTCGATCGCGATCGAGCGGGCGGCGGCCTTGCCGTCTTCCGTTTGCAGATCGGCGCCGAGCTTGCCGGCCCAGACCTTGCCGTCCTTCTTCGCGATGTGGCCCGACAGGTAGACCGTGTTGCCGCTTTGCGCGCTCATCACGTAGGCCGCGGCCGGTGCGCCGGCGGTCGGGAGCTCGATGCCGAGCGACTTCAGTTTGTCGTAGACGTTAGCCATGCGTTCGATTCCTCGTAGAGAGTCGTGACAGGGAAAAAGGGGATCAGAGGCGCTCGCGCAGCAGCTTGCCGAGGCGCGCGACGCCTTCCTCGATCTTCTCGGGCGGCACCGTCACGAACGACAGGCGCAGCGTGTTCTGCTGCGCGTTCTCCGCGAAGAACGGCGCGCCCGGCACGAAGGCGACGTGGTTGTCGACGGCCGCGGCAAGCAGCTTCATGCTGTCGATCTGCGCGGGCAGGTTCACCCAGATGAACATCCCGCCTTCCGGGCGATTCCACGTGACGCCTTCCGGCATGTGGCGCGCGAGCGCGCCGAGCATCGCGTCGCACTGCGCGCTGTACAGCTCGCGGATCGTCGGGATGTGCTCGTCGAGGAAGCCGTCCTTGATCACTTCGTGCGCGATGCGCTGGGTGAGCGTCGGCGTGTGCAGGTCGGTGGCCTGCTTGGCCTGCACGAGCTTGAAGTGGAGTTCCTCGGGCGCGATGATGTAGCCGATCCGCAGGCCCGGCGCGAGCACCTTCGAGAACGTGCCGAGGTGCACGACGTGGTCGGGCGCCATCGACAGCATCGTCGGCAGCGGCTCGCCCTGATAGTTCAGCGCGCCGTACGGATCGTCCTCCAGCACCGGGAACGGGCTCGACTGCGCGAACGCGGCGAGCGCGCGGCGGCGCTCGACGGGCAGGCGGCGGCCGGTCGGGTTCTGGAAGTTCGGCTGCGCGTACAGCAGGCGCGCGCCCTGCGTGAGTTCGGGGGTAAGACCTTCCGGCAACAGGCCCTGCTCGTCGGTGGGCACCTGCACGTAGCGCGGCTCGTACAGCGAGAACGATTGCAGCGCGCCGAGGTAGGTCGGCGTTTCGACGAGGATCGGGCTGTTCGGGTCGATCAGCGCCTTGCCGAGCAGGTCGAGCGCCTGCTGCGAGCCGGTCGTGATCAGCACCTGCGACACGCGCACGCTGTAGCGCTCGGCGATCCATTCGCGCAGCGGCAGGTAGCCTTCGGTCGCGCTGTACTGGAGCGCGGCGGCCGGCGCGTCGCGCAGCACGCGGTCGGCGGCGGCGCGCATGCGTTCCGCCGGGAACGTCGCGGGGGCGGGCAGGCCGCCGGCGAACGAGATGACCTCGGGGCGTTCCGTGACCTTCAGGATCTCGCGGATCGCGGAGCTCGTCAGCTTGCGGGCGCGTTCGGAAAGCTGCCAGTGCGGCGGATGCAGGTCGTTCGGATTCATAGTCTCCTCGTTCGGATATCGTGGTCAGTCAAGAAAGGTCGTTCGGGCGCATCGCTTCGACGCCGCCGGGTGGGCAGTGCCGGCACGATGAAGCCTTCACGGCTGGGTAAGCACGGCCAGTCAGGCAAAACCGATCAGGCAAAACGTTCATTATGGCGCACCTCATCAGCCGGCGCGAGCGGCGCGCGGCGCCGTGGCCACCGCCGAGCGGCGCCCGAGCACCACGGTCGCGATCACCGCGGCCGCGAACAGCCACGTCGACGACGTGACCGTTTCGCCGAACAGCAGCGCGGAAAAGGCGATCGTGAAGAAAATCTGCAGCAGTTGCACCTGGCCGACGCGCGCGGTGCCGCCCATCGCGAGCCCCGCGTACCACGCGAAGAAGCCGATGAATTGCGAAAAGAGGGTCACGTAGCCGAACGCGAGCCACGTGCGCGGCGCGAGCGGGCCCGGATGCGCCGCGTGCTGCATCCATGCAAGCCAGCCGACCGGCAGCACGAGGAACGGCGCCGACACGACGAGCGCCCAGCAGATCACCTGCCAGCCGCCGATCTGGCGCGCGAGGCGCGCGCCTTCCGCATAGCCGAGCGCGCCGATGCCGACCGCGACGAGCATCAGCGCGTCGCCGGCCTGCACGGCGCCGCCGCCGTCGCGCAGCGCGAACGCGATCACGAGCGCGCTGCCGGCCACCGCGCTGGCCCAGAACGCCTTCGACGGCCGTTCGTGCGACAGCCAGGCCGCGTACAGCGCGACGAACAGCGGTTGCAGCCCGTTGACCACCGCGCCGTGCGAGGCCGGCACACTCTTCATCGCCCACGCGGAAAACACCGGATACGCGATGATCACGCCGGCCGACGTGATCGCGAGGCTTTTCAGTTGCGCGCGGGTCGGCAGCGGCTCGCGGCGCCACCACAACAGCAGGCCGGCCGGCACGGCGGCGGCGAGCGCGCGGCCGAGCCCGTTGAGCAGCGGATTGAGTTCGGATACGACGATCCGCGTCATCGGCAGCGTCAGGCTGAAGATCATCACGCCGATGAGGCCGAGCAGCATGCCCCGGGTTTCGCGCGAATTCATGGGCTGGGTGTCTCCGTATTGCCGGGTGTGTGGAATGGAACAGGTGGCGGAGCGCTCAGCGAAGCGTGCGCGCGCCGTGCGGCGTGTCGAATTCGGCGACGAGCGCCGGCGGCCCGTCGGTGGATTCGACGGCGAGCAGGTGAGCGGCGCCGAGCCAGTCGAGCTGCTCGCGGATCGTATCCGCACGCGGGTGGACACCCTTGAACGCTTTCAGCGCGACGCCGTCGTTCGGCAGCGATTCGGCCGGATGGCGCGGGCTGTCCCACTGGATCAGCGACGGCACGAGGCCGTCGCCCGCACCCTGCCACGCGGGGAAGCTGCCGTCGTCGGGCACCGTGAGACCCCAGCTCAGGTCACCGCGCCGCATCGCGACGACCGGCGCGATGCGGGCCGGGTACTGGCGCTGCCACAGCGCAAGCCGGCGCGGGCGGTCGACGCGCGCGACCCAGTGCGCGAGAAACGGGCCTTGCGCGAGTCGCGCGTGGATCGCCGGATCGTCGAGCCCGAACAGCCGCGCGCGCGGCGGCTCCGCAGCGTCGCCCGGCGCGGGCGCGTCGGGGTCGATCGCGATCACTTCGAGGTAGAGCCCGCCCCACGCGCCGAACAGCGCATTGTGGGTCCGCATCAGCGGGTGGCGGCCGCCGCCGGCCGGTTCGATGCCGAGCGCGTCGGCGACATGGCGCACGCCTTCGTCGAGGGTGCGCGCGGCAATCACGAGATGATCGAGTGTCAGGGAGCGGGCTGGCATGAGCGTCGGTCGGGAAGCGAAAGTGTCATGGTAGGCGGGCGACGGGCCGGGCGGGGGCCGGACCGGCCGGCGCACCGGCCGCGACACGGGCCGGCGGGCGCAGCGCCCCGTGCGGCGGAGCCGCAACGGCGGCCGCACGATCGCCATTCGGGACAACTGTAATCGTCGCTACCGGCACAGTAACGGTACAATCGGCGCGATAGCCTTCGGTACAGTTGGAGCTGCCGCCCATGTCCACCGTCCCACTCGCCCAGATTCCCGCGCCGCACGACACGGCCACGCTCACGCTCGTCGACCAGTTGGTCCAGTGGGCGCGGCGGCGTATCGACGAACGCGTGTTCCGTCCCGGCATGCGCATGCCGTCGATCCGCAAGCTCGCGCTCGACAAGAGCGTGTCGCGCTTCACCGTCGTCGAGGCCTACGAGCGCCTCGTCGCGCAGGGCTACCTCGACTCGCGGCGCGGTTCCGGCTTCTACGTGCGCGAGCGCACGGGCGCCGGCCCGCAGCCGGCCGACGGTGTCGCGCGCACGGCCGAGGCCGCGCCCGTGCACAACACGATCGACGTCGTCTGGCTGCTGCGCAACATGCTGCACACGGTCAGCCCGGAGAAGGGCCCGGGCCTCGGCTACCTGCCGGGCCGCTGGCTCGACGGCGAGCTGATCACCGGCGCGCTGCGCGCCCTCGGGCGTCAGTCGGGCGCGCAGATGCTCGGCTTCGGCACCGCGCAGGGCTTCCTGCCGCTGCGCCAGCAACTGCAGACGCGCCTCGCCGAAGTCGAGATCGGCGCGAAGCCCGAACAGATCGTGCTGGTTTCCGGCATCACGCAGGCGATCGACCTGATCTCGCGGCTCTACATGCGACCGGGCGATGCGGTGATCGTCGGCGATCCCGCGTGGTTCCAGATGTTCGGCCGTTTCGCCGCGCAGGGTGCGCAGCTCGTCGGGATGCCGTATACGCCCGACGGTCCCGACCTCGACTCGCTGGAAACCCTGGTGCAGATGTGGCGGCCGAAGATGCTCGTGATCAACTCGGTGCTGCAGAACCCGACCGGCACGTCGCTGTCGGCCGCGCAGGCGTTCCGGATCCTGAAGCTCGCGGAGGCGTACGATTTCCTCGTCGTCGAGGACGACGTGTACGGCGACCTGTGCCCGCCGAGCTATCCGGCCACGCGCCTCGCGAGCCTCGACCAGTTGAAGCGCGTGATCTATCTCGGCAGCTATTCGAAGACGCTCGCGGCGAACCTGCGGGTCGGCTACGTGGCCTGCGCGCCGGAGATCGCGAAGGCGGTCACCGACCAGAAAATGCTGGTCGGGATGACCACGCCCGAGCTCAACGAGCGCGTGCTGTACAAGATCCTGACCGAAGGCCATTACCGGCGTCACGTGGAGCGGCTGCGCGCGCGGCTCGACGGCGTGCGCGACAAGACCGCGCGGATGCTCGAGCGCACGGGGCTCGGGCTTTTCACGATGCCGGCGGCCGGGATGTTCCTGTGGGCCGACACGGGCGTCGATTCGGACGCGCTCGCGGCGGTCGCGCACGAAGCCGGCTTCCTGCTGACGCCGGGCAGCCTGTTCTCGCCGCAGCAATCGCCGTCCACGTGGATGCGCTTCAACGTCGCGAATTGCGGCGATCCGGCGCTGCCCGGGCTGCTGGCACGCTATATCGACTCGGCGGTGCGGCGCGCGTCGTGACGCGGCGCGGCACGCCGGCTCTTGAAATGCCGCGTGCCGTCCCCAGATACGCGCGCAAATCGCCTGCGCCAGGCGGTCGTCCCCAACGGGCCGCCCCGAACGGGCCGTCCCAAACGGGCCGTCCTTCGCGGGTCCGCCGGCATCGCGCGCCGGGCGCCGGCGCCCCCCTTTCAGTTCAAGTAAGAGGAAACAGCATCCATGGCACACGAAACGATGAGCTTTCAGGCAGAGGTCAAGCAACTCCTCCACCTGATGATCCATTCGCTCTACAGCAACAAGGAAATCTTCCTGCGCGAACTGGTGTCGAATGCGTCCGACGCGGCCGACAAGCTGCGTTTCGAAGGGCTCGCGGACAGCGCGCTGTACGAGAACGATCCGAACCTGCGCATCCGCATCGGCTACGACAAGGCCGCGCGCACGATCACGATCGACGACAACGGCATCGGCATGAGCCGCGACGAGGCGATCGCGAACCTCGGCACGATCGCGCGTTCGGGCACCAAGGAATTCTTCACGAAGCTGTCGGGCGACCAGCAGAAGGATGCGGCGCTGATCGGCCAGTTCGGCGTCGGCTTCTACTCGGGCTTCATCGTGGCCGACAAGATCACCGTCGAAACGCGCCGCGCGGGCTTGCCGGCGAACGAAGCCGTGCGCTGGGAAAGCGCGGGCGAGGGCGATTTCACGATCGACGCGATCGAGCGCGCACAGCGCGGCACGACGATCACGCTGCACCTGCGCGAAGGCGAGGACGACCTGCTGTCGTCGCATCGCCTGAAATCGATCATCCAGAAGTATTCCGACCACATCGCGCTGCCTATCCTGATGCGCAAGGAAGAGTGGGATCAGGAAAAGGGCGAGATGGTCCTGAAGGACGAGGACGAAACCGTCAACCAGGCGAGCGCGCTGTGGACGCGTTCGAAGAGCGACGTCACCGACGAGCAGTACACGCAGTTCTACCAGCACATCGCGCACGATCATCAGGATCCGCTCACGTGGACGCACAACCGCGTCGAGGGCCGCAGCGAATACACGCAACTGCTGTTCGTGCCGGCGCACGCGCCGTTTGACCTGTGGAACCGCGATTATCGCGGCGGCCTGAAGCTGTACGTGAAGCGCGTGTTCATCATGGACGACGCCGAGCAACTGCTGCCGCAATACCTGCGCTTCGTGAAGGGCGTCGTCGATTCGGCCGACCTGCCGCTGAACGTGTCGCGCGAGATCCTGCAGGAAAGCCGCGACGTGAAGGCGATCCGCGAAGGCGTGACCAAGCGCGCGCTGTCGATGCTCGAGGAACTCGCGAACGCGGAAGACGATGCCGGCAAGGACAAGTACAAGACGTTCTGGGGCGCGTTCGGCCAGGTGCTGAAGGAAGGCCTCGGCGAGGATCACGCGAACCGCGAGCGCATCGCGAAGCTGCTGCGCTTCGCGTCGACGCACGGCGACACCGACGCGCAGGACGTGTCGCTCGCCGACTACGTGTCGCGCATGAAGCCCGAGCAGAGCAAGATCTACTACGTGACCGCCGATACGTGGCAGGCCGCGAAGAACAGCCCGCATCTGGAAGTGTTCCGCAAGAAGGGCGTCGAGGTGCTGCTGCTGACCGATCGCGTCGACGAATGGATGCTGTCGTTCCTGCACGAATTCGACGGCAAGCCGCTCGCGAGCGTGGCCCGCGGCGATCTCGATCTCGGCGAGCTGAACGACGAGGAGAAGAAGGCGCAGGAGCAGGCCGGCGAGGCGATCAAGCCGGTCATCGAGAAGATGAAGGAAGCGCTCGGCGACAAGGTGAAGGAAGTGCGCGTCACGTTCCGCCTGACCGATTCGCCGTCGTGTCTCGTCGCGGACGACAACGACATGAGCGGCTACCTGCAGCGGATGCTGAAGGCGGCCGGCCAGAACGCGCCGGCGATGCAACCGATCCTCGAGATCAACCCGGAGCACGCGCTCGTGAAGCAGTTGAACGCCGACAGCGCCGATTTCGGCGACTGGTGCCATCTGCTGTTCGATCAGGCGCTGCTGGCCGAAGGCGGCATGCTCGACGATCCGGCGAGCTTCGTGAAGCGGACCAACGCGCTGCTGCTGTCGCGGGCCGCGTGAACGCGCGCATGCGATTCGACGGCGCGCAGGCCGGCTGGCGCGAGACGCCGCGGCCTGGCTGCACGCTCGACCAGCGCGACTGGCTGACGCGCGGCGGATCGCTGACCGCGCACCTCGCGCGGCTGGGCCGCGTGACCGTGCGCGTGACGCGCGAGGCCGTCGACGCGCCGTGGTTCGACGAGCCCGACGCACTCGCGAGTTCGCCGCGCGCGCCGATGTGGGTGCGCGAGGTGATCCTGTCGGTCGACGGCACGCCGTACGTCGCCGCGCACAGCATCGCGCCGCTCGCGGCCAGCAAGGGCGTGTGGCAGGCGATGCGGCGGCTGCGCACGCGGCCGCTCGCGGAGCTGCTGTACAGCGATCCGCAGGTCGAGCGCTCGGCGCTCGTGAGCCGGCGCGTGATCGCCGGTCATCCGCTGTATGCGCTCGCGAGCCATGCATTGCAGGGCGCGCGCGCGCCGCACGCGTTTGCCGCGCGGCGCTCGGTGTTCCAGCGTCACGGCAAGCCGCTGATGGTCACCGAGTGCATGCTGCCGACGCTGTGGCGCCATCTCGCCGCGCACGGCGACGGGCCGCGATCGGTCGGGTCGCATGGAGACGCGTGATGTTGCAGGGCTTTCCGCCGGTCGTCGCGCCGAACACGCACACGATGATCCTCGGCAGCTTTCCGGGCGAGGCGTCGCTCGACGCCGCGCAGTACTACGCGCATCCGCGCAACCAGTTCTGGCGGCTGCTCGGCGCGGTGCTCGGCGAGCCGTCGCTGCATGAGCTGCCGTACGATGCGCGGCTTGCGCGCGTGCTGTCGCACGGCATCGGCATCTGGGATGTGCTCGATGCGTGCCATCGGCAGGGCAGTCTCGATTCCGCGATCAGGAATGCGAAGCCGAACGACTTCGATTCGCTGCGCGCGCATGCGCCGTTGCTCAAGCGCGTGTGCTTCAACGGCAAGACGGCGGGGCGGTTCGCCGACGTGATCGGCCAGGCCGGGTACGAGACGCTCGTGTTGCCTTCGTCGAGCCCGGCGAATGCAATGCTGTCGTTCGAGCAGAAGCTGGTGCTTTGGCGCGGGATACGTCCTTGAAACTCGTTGGATTCAGAGTGTCCCGAGAAGCAGGATCAGGTGGACGGCAGCAGGTGGTCGAGTAGTGGTTCTCCGTCCCCATTCCGTTACTGCTTGTGACGGTATCGCGCAAGGTTCGAGCAAGGCCGAGCAGATGCTCGAATTCGCCGCGGTTCGCCGGAAAGGGTTTGAGTTTTCCGATGCGTGCGAGGTTATCCAGTGCGGTCAATGTCGACCTCGGTTCCTATAATCATCAGCTTCGACTGGCGCAGCACTTCCGCGAGGAACGGATGACTTTTGCGTTTCCGTTCGAGAAATTCCTCGTGAGTGTATTGTGTGATCCGGACCGAGCGGCCGAGCCGTCTTTCGGCCGATTCGAGTGCGGCCATGATTTGTCGATAGCTGAGCGTCTCGCTGACCAACATGACATCGACGTCGCCACCGGCGTGGTCGCTGCCTTGGGCAACCGAACCGTATACAAAGGCGAGTTGTATCTCCGAGGTCAGCGGTGACGGCGCTCCGCGGAGCACGTCGACGACCCCGAAGGTCTTGATGACGATGAGACGCAACTCGCTGAAAATCGGGCTGCCGGCGAACGCTCGCACCTGTTTGAGATTGGCGATGCGTCGGGTTTCGATGAGGCCACCTTTTTCGAGACGATTCAGTTGTGAATCGATTGCTCGACGAAGCTCGACAGCGTTTCGCGTTCCTGAAGGACATTCCCGGCAGCATCGCGCAATTCCGGTTCGACCCGCACAGACGGAAAAGTCGCGGTTTTCATCGTGGCCTCGTTTGCATCGCAATTGCGATACATCATCCCGCGCGCCCATGTGGCCTGCCAGTCACCCGAATGGCCAGTCGACCGAGCGCTTTCGCCACCGGCGTCCCGGCCCCCCACCAATGCTATCCTCTCGTCCGCTCATCCAGCGTCATCCAGCATCACCCAGCGAGATTCGACCATCATGACCCGACTGATCAAGCGCGCGTCCGCCGAGGCGCGCGCGTTCAAGCAACGCAAGGCGTCCGCCTACAACGGCTCCGAAAAACTCCAGCCGCCGCGCGTGAAGCGCCGCCCGGACATCGATGAACACGACGACGTACCGGTGCTCGAGGCGCCGCGCAAGCCGCGCTTCGCGCCCGTTACGTTCTCCGAGGAAGGCGGCGTGCGCTTCCTGCACTTCGGCACCGAATGGGTGCAGGGCGCGATGCGGATCTCGAAGCCGCTGCATATCGAGCTCGAATACGCGCAGCAGATGATGGCATGGCTGCTGTTCCTCGAAACGCCGGGGCGGATCGTCCAGCTCGGGCTCGGCACCGGTGCGCTGACCAAGTTCTCGCATCGTTTCCTGCCGCACGCGAAGGTCGAGGCCGTCGAGTTGAACCCGGCCGTGATCGTCGCCGCGCGCACGATGTTCGCGCTGCCGCCCGACGACGCGCGCCTCGTCGTGCACGAAGCCGACGCATGGGATTTCGTCAACGACCCGGCCAACCGCGGCACGACCGGCGCGATCCAGATCGACCTGTACGACGCGACCGCGCGGGGCCCCGTGCTCGACAGCGTCGCGTTCTACCGCGCGGTGCGCGGCTGCCTGGCCGATGCCGGCATCGCGACGATCAACCTGTTCGGCGATCATCCGAGCTTCGTGCGCAACATGAAGCATCTGAACGCGGCGTTCGACCACCGCGTGATCGCGCTGCCCGAAGTGCACGACGGCAACCGGATCGCGATCGCGTTCTCGGGCCCCGCGCTCGACGTGCCGTTCGCGCAGCTCGACGCCCGCGCGAAGCTGATCGAGGACACGCTGAAGCTGCCCGCGCGCAAGTGGGTGAAAGCTTTGAAAGCCACGACCGGCGCACGCGAATCCTCGTTCGCAATCTGACGCGCCTGCGCCGGCCGCATGCCGGCGCCACCACGCGACAAGGGGCGGATCACCTCGGGTTCGCCCCTGCTTGACCGCGTGCTCGCGGCTCCTATACTGGCGCGAAGCCAGGGGAGCCGCAGCCTACCCGTTTTGCCGCTCCTCCCGGCGCCGTACCCGCTCAACAAGATCGATAACCGGGATAGAAGAGGAGACGTCATGGCTCACGATGCCGACGCCAACCGGGCCGCCAAGCGCTGGCTCTGGCTGCTGGTGCTGCCGCTGATCGCGATGGTCTGGGTGCCGTCGTACAGCAAGATCGAACCGCAATGGCTCGGTTTTCCGTTTTTCTACTGGTACCAGTTGCTGTGGGTCTTCATCAGCGCGGTGATCACCGCGTTCGTGTATTTCAAGACCAGGAACGCGTGGAAGGCGGGCGGCACGCAAGGAGGTGCGCGATGAATCTCGGCGCAACCTTCGTCTTCGTCCTGCTGTTCATCGGCGTCACGATCATCGGTTTCCTGGCCGCGAACTGGCGGCGCGGCGACCTCGCCCATCTCGACGAATGGGGCCTCGGCGGCCGCCGCTTCGGCACGATCGTCACGTGGTTCCTGCTCGGCGGCGATCTCTACACGGCCTATACGTTCGTCGCGGTGCCCGCGCTCGTGTTCGGCGCCGGCGCGATGGGCTTCTTCGCGTTGCCGTACACGATCCTGATCTATCCGTTCGCGTTCGTCGTGTTCCCGAAGCTGTGGAGCATCGCGAAGCGGCACGGCTACGTGACGGCCGCCGATTTCGTCAACGCGCGCTACGGCAGCCGGATGCTCGCGCTGGCGATCGCGGTGACGGGCATCCTCGCGACGATGCCGTACATCGCGCTGCAGCTCGTCGGCATCGAGGTGGTGATCGGCGCGCTCGGCTTCGACACGACCGGCTTCGTCGGCGATCTGCCGCTGATCATCGCGTTCGCGATCCTCGCCGCCTACACGTACACGTCGGGGCTGCGTGCGCCCGCGATGATCGCGATCGTGAAGGACGTGCTGATCTACATCACGATCGCCGCCGCGGTCATCGTGATCCCCGCGAAGCTCGGCGGCTTCGGGCACATCTTCTCCGCGGTGCCGCCCGCGAAGCTGCTGCTGAAGGCGCCCGACGCGGCGAGCCTGAACGGCTACAGCGCATACGCGACGCTCGCGATCGGCTCGGCGCTCGCGCTGTTCCTGTATCCGCACTCGGTCACGGCGATCCTGTCGTCGTCGTCGGGCAACTCGATCCGCCGCAACATGGCGATGCTGCCCGCGTACTCGTTCGTGCTCGGCCTGCTCGCGCTGCTCGGCTACATGGCGCTCGCCTCCGGCGTGAAGGACATGCCGCAGTACGCGCCGTACTTCAAGGCGTTCGGCCCGAACTTCGCGGTGCCCGCGCTGTTCCTCGAGTACTTCCCGTCGTGGTTCGTCGGCGTCGCGTTCGCGGCGATCGGCATCGGCGCGCTGGTGCCGGCGGCGATCATGTCGATCGCCGCCGCGAACCTGTACACGCGCAACATCCACCGCGAGTTCGTGAACCGCAACATGTCGCACGACCAGGAGACGCACGTTGCGAAGCTCGTGTCGCTGATCGTGAAGGTCGGCGCGGTGGCGTTCATCCTCGGGCTGCCGCTGACCTACGCGATCCAGCTGCAACTGCTCGGCGGGATCTGGATCATCCAGACGCTGCCGGCGATCGTGCTCGGCCTGTACACGCGCGTGCTCGACCATCGCGGCCTGCTGGCCGGCTGGGCGGCAGGCATCGTCTGCGGCACGTGGATGGCTGTGTCGCTGAAGCTGGCGAGTTCGATCTTCACGATCCACCTGTTCGGCCTCGCGATTCCCGGCTACGCGGCGGTGTGGTCGCTGGTCGTGAACCTGGTGGTGTCGGTGGTGGTGAGCGTGCTGGTGCGCGCGATGGGCATGACGCACGCGGAGGATCGCACGCGGCCGGAGGATTATCTCGACGTCGTCGAGGGCTGATACGGGCCGGGCGCGGCAACGAAAACGCCCGCCACCGTGAGGTGGCGGGCGTTCGTTCTTGCGTCAGCCCTGCGCGCGTTTCGCGAGATCCTCGCGCTGCGACAGATCCTCGACGTTGACCATCCAGTGCACGCCGAAACGGTCCTTCGCCATCCCGAAACCGAGCGCCCAGAACGTCTTGCCGAACGGCATCGTCACTTCGCCGCCGTCGGCGAGCGCATCGAACAGCTTCTGGCCTTCGTCGATCGTCGCCGGATTCAGCGACAGCGAATAGCCGGCGTGCGCGGCGCCGGCCGGCTGGCTGCAGTCCCCGTCCGAGCACATGATCATCGACTCGCCGATCGTGAAGCTCGCGTGCATCACCTTGTCGGCCATCTCCGGCGACATCGGGTAATCGGGGTTCGGCGGGGCATCCTTGAAGTGCATCTTGAACATCGTCTTTGCGCCGAGTGCCTTTTCGTAGAACTGAAGGGCTTCGTCGGCACGACCGTAGAACGTCAGGTACGGTTGAACTTGCATCGCTGTCTCCTGGGATGAGCCGGGCCGGCGCGTCGGCGCTGGCGTGGCGTCGTGCAAGATTGACTGGGGAAAGGGCGCATCGGGAGGCGGCCGTCGCACCCGTGACGTGGATTGTAGTGCGCGCGCTTGACGATGGAATGAAAAATAAAACGGCTGCGAACACGAAGTTCGCAGCCGTTTTCGGCGCGTATGCTGACGCCTGTTGTCAGTCTTGCTGACAGCCGCTGACGCGCGGCGCGATTCAGCGCAGCGCGTCGATCAGCTTCTCGAGCTTCACCGCGTCGGCGGCGAACACGCGGATGCCTTCGGCGAGCTTTTCGGTCGCCATCGCTTCGTCGTTCAGCTGGAAGCGGAACGACGCCTCGTCGATCGCGACGCGCTCGGCCGGCTTGTCCTGCAGCGTTTCCGGCGACAGCTTGCGCGCGACCGTGTCGTTGCTCTCCTGGAGCTTCTGCAGCAAATCGGGACTGATCGTCAGCAGGTCGCAACCGGCGAGCTCGGTGATCTGGCTGGTCGTGCGGAAGCTCGCGCCCATCACTTCGGTCTTGTAGCCGAAGGTCTTGTAGTACGTGTAGATGCGGCGCACCGATTGCACGCCCGGATCGTTCGCGCCGCCGTCGCGCGCTTCATTCCATTCCGCGCCGGCCTGCTTCTTGTACCAGTCGTAGATGCGGCCGACGAACGGCGAGATCAGCTGCGCGCCGGCTTCCGCGCACGCGGCGGCCTGCACGAGCGAGAAAAGCAGGGTCATGTTGCACTTGATCCCTTCCTTCTGCAGCACTTCGGCCGCGCGGATGCCTTCCCACGTCGACGCGAGCTTGATCAGGATGCGCTCGCGGCCGACGCCGGCGGCTTCGTACAGCTTGATGAGCTCGCGGCCCTTGTCGATCGAGCGCTGCGTGTCGAACGACAGGCGTGCGTCGACCTCCGTCGACACGCGGCCCGGGATCAGTTTCAGAATTTCGGTGCCGAACGCGATCAGCAGGCGGTCGATGATGAAATCGGTGCTTTCGTTGCGATGATCGCGGACGGTTTTCTCGAGGATCGGCTTGTACGCATCCTTCTGGACGGCCTTCAGGATCAGCGACGGGTTCGTGGTCGCGTCCTGCGGCTTGTATTGCGCAAGCTGCTGGAAGTCGCCCGTGTCGGCGACGACGGTCGTGTACTGCTTCAGCTGGTCGAGTGCGGTAGTCATGGCGATTCGGAAGAAGAGCGCGGGGCGCCGGGTTCTCACGGGCCGCGCGAACGCGGCGGCGAAGCGAAGCGGCGCCGGGCGCCGCTTCCGATCCATCATTTTAGGCCCGATTCGTGTCGAGCACGTTTTGGCGGGTCGGGCGCGCGCCGCGGCGGGCGGCGAGCCGCGTCACGCGGGGCGCCGCGCGTTCAGGATCACCTGCGTGACGACGCCCGCGACGAGCCCCCAGAACGCCGGGCCGATCGACAGCAGCGTGAGGCCCGAAGCCGTGACCATGAACGTGACGAGCGCCGCTTCGCGCTGCTTCACGTCCTGCATCGCGTTCGCGAGCCCGCTCATGATCGAGCCGAACAGTGCGAGCGCCGCCACCGACACGACGAGCGCCTTCGGCAGCGCGGCGAACAACGCGGCGATCGTCGCGCCGAAGATGCCGGCGATCAGGTAGAACGTGCCGCCCCACACGGCGGCCGTGTAACGCTTCGCGCGATCCTCGTGCGCTTCGGGGCCCGTGCAGATCGCGGCCGTGATCGCCGCGAGGTTCACGCCGTGCGAGCCGAACGGCGCGAGCAGCAGCGACGCGAGGCCGGTCGTCGCAATCAGCGGCGAAGAAGGCGTCTGATAGCCGTCCGCGCGCAGCACCGCGATGCCCGGCACGTTCTGCGACGCCATCGCGACGACGAACAGCGGAATGCCGATGCTGACGATCGACGCGATCGAGAACGCGGGCATCGTGAACACGGGTTGCGCGAGCGCGACGTGGAAGCGGCTGAAGTCGAGCAGCCCCAGGCTGCCGGCCACCGCCGTGCCGACGATCAGCGTCGTCGGAATCGCATAGCGCGGCGCGAGCCGCTTGACGATCAGGTAGGTGAAGAACATCGCGAGCACGAGCGCGGTCTGGAACTGCGCGGCGTGGAAGATCTCGATGCCGATCTCGAACAGGATGCCCGCGAGCAACGCGGCCGCGATGCCGGTCGGAATGCGCTTCATCAGCGTGTCGAACAGCCCGCTCATGCCGACGGCCGTCAGCAGTAGCGCGCATACGACGAACGCGCCGATCGCCTCCGGGTAGGGCACGCCGGGCAGTGACGCCACCAGCAGCGCGGCGCCGGGCGTCGACCATGCGACGACCACCGGCGCGCGAAAGCGCAGCGACAGGCCGATGGTCGTCAGCGCCATGCCGATCGACAGCGCCCAGATCCACGACGAGATCTGCGCGTCGGTGAGGTGGGCGGCGCGGCCGGCCTGGAACATCAGCACGAGCGAGCTCGTGTAGCCGGTCATCATCGCGACGAAGCCGGCCACGAGCGTGGACACCGACATATCGGCAAAAAAGCGGCGGCCGCCGGCGCGGCTGGCGCTCGCGGGGGGCGAAGGGTTCATGCTCTCTCCGGGGCGGCCGCTCGGACGCGGCCTGGGTATCTGCGGGCGGGTGTCGTTACTTGCTGAGTGCGCGCATCGCGGTTTCGAGGCCCGCGAGCGTGAGCGGATACATGCGCTGGCCGAGCACGTCGCGAATGATCGCGATCGATTGCCGGTATTCCCATAGCCGCTCGGGCTCGGGATTCAGCCATGCATGGTGGGGGAACTGGTCGGCGAGGCGGCGCAGCCACACGGCGCCGGCTTCCGGGTTGTTGTATTCGACCGAGCCGCCGGGCTGCAGCACTTCGTACGGGCTCATCGTCGCGTCGCCGACGAAGATCAGCTTGTAGTCGGGCGTGAACTTGTGCAGCACGTCCCACGTCGCGGTGCGCTCCGAGTGGCGGCGGCGGTTGTTCTTCCACAGGTGGTCGTACACGCAGTTGTGGAAGTAGAAGAATTCGAGGTGCTTGAATTCGGCCTTCGCGGCCGAGAACAGCTCTTCGGTGCGCTTGATGTGGTCGTCCATCGAGCCGCCGACGTCGAGCAGCATCAGCACCTTCACGTTGTTGTGGCGCTCGGGCACCATCCGCAGGTCGAGCCAGCCGGCGTTCGCGGCCGTGCTGCGGATCGTGCCGGGCAGGTCGAGCTCCTCGGCCGCGCCTTCGCGCGCGAAGCGGCGCAGCCGCCGCAGCGCGACCTTGATGTTGCGCGTGCCGATCTCGACCGAATCGTCGTAGTCGCGGTACGCACGCGCTTCCCACACCTTCACCGCGGTGCGGTTGCCGTTCGACGGGCCGCCGATGCGCACGCCTTCCGGGTTATAGCCGCCGTGCCCGAACGGCGACGTGCCGCCCGTGCCGATCCACTTGTTGCCGCCTTCGTGGCGTTCCTTCTGCTCGTCGAGCAGCGCCTTCAAACGCTCCATCAGCTTGTCGAGCCCGCCCATCGCTTCGATCTGCGCCTTCTCCTCGGGCGACAGCTCGCGCTCGAGGCGCTTCTCGAGCCAGTCGAGCGGGATGTCGAACGCCTCGGACGGCAGCGCGGACACGCCGTGGAAATACGCGCCGAATGCCTGGTCGAACTTGTCGAAGTACTGCTCGTCCTTGACGAGCGTCATCCGCGCGAGGAAGTAGAACGCATCGATCGACGGCGAGATCAGCCCGGCCTTCAGCGATTCGAGCAGCGTCAGGTATTCCTTCACCGAGACGGGCAGCTTGGCTGCGCGCAGCGCGTAGAAGAAATTGAGCAGCATGGCCGGGCCTTCGCGGGTGGATTACCGGTTGTGCCGGTTCATGTAGACGAGCCGTTCGAGCAGGCTCAGATCCTGCTCGTTCTTCAGCAGCGCGCCGGCGAGCGGCGGCACGATCTGCTTCGCGTCCGCGCCGCGCAGCGCGTCGGCCGGGATGTTTTCGGCGAGCAGCAGCTTCAGCCAGTCGAGCAGCTCGGACGTCGACGGCTTCTTCTTCAGGCCCGACACGCCGCGCAATTCGAAGAAGCTCTCGAGCGCCGCGCGCAGCAGTTCCTCGCGGACGTTCGGGAAGTGCACCGCGACGATCTTCTGCATCGTCGACGGATCGGGAAACTGGATGTAGTGGAAGAAGCAGCGGCGCAGGAACGCGTCGGGCAGCTCCTTCTCGTTGTTCGACGTGATGATGACGAGCGGACGGTGCTTCGCGCGAATGGTCTCGCGCGTCTCGTACACGTGGAACTCCATCCGGTCGAGCTCGCGCAGCAGGTCGTTCGGGAATTCGATGTCGGCCTTGTCGATCTCGTCGATCAGCAGCACGCTTGGTTGCTCGGCGTCGAACGCCTGCCACAGCACGCCCTTGACGATGTAGTTCGCGATGTCCTTCACGCGCGCGTCGCCGAGCTGCGAATCGCGCAGCCGCGACACGGCGTCGTATTCGTACAGGCCCTGCTGCGCCTTGGTGGTCGACTTGATGTGCCACTGCAGCAGCGGCATGCCGAGCGCGGCGGCCACTTCCTCGGCGAGCATGGTCTTGCCGGTGCCGGGCTCGCCCTTGATCAGCAGTGGGCGTTGCAGCGTCAGCGCGGCATTGACCGCGAGCTTCAGATCGTCGGTGGCGACGTACTGCGAGGACCCTTCGAAACGCATGGCGGCGCTCTTCTTCAACGGGAAAAAAACCCAGTATAAGTCAGAAGGGCTGTCCGGGCGGGCCGCGCCCGCGTATCGTTGCGGGGCTGTGGCGGGGCTGTGGCGGGGCTGTGGCGGGGCCTGCCGGGGCGCCGTATGGACGCATTCCCCGCCGACGCGGTACAATCTGGCCGTTTTTTTTGGCCTGCGTGGCGACCGACAAGCAAAACGGCGCGGGCCGTTGCCGCTTCGGCGCCAGTTTCCCCTCAAGCTAGGTTACAAGAGCTATGAACAAATTCGTCGGCAAACACGTCGTTGTCGCAGCGCTCGTGGCGCTCGCGGGCAGCGCGCAGGCGGCCGGTGTGGTCGGCAACCCGAAGGACGGGGCGAGCAAGGCCGCCATGTGCATCGGTTGCCACGGCATCCAGGACTACCGCGCGGCGTACCCGGAGGTCTACCGGGTGCCTGTCCTCGGCGGCCAGAACCAGCAATACCTCGAGAACGCGCTGAAGGCCTACCGCAAGAAGGATCGTCACTTCCCGTCGATGAACGCGATCGCCGGGTCGCTGACCGACCAGGACATCGCGGATCTGTCGGCGTACTACGCCGCCCAGAAGGCCGACTCGAAGGACAACCCCTACAAGTAAAGCGCGCGCCGCCGATCTCTCCGGCGGGACAGGAGCATTCATGAACAACGCATTCAAGACGGCGGCGGCGGCACTGGCGGCCGGCCTCGCGATCGGTACCGCGCACGCCGCGGATATCTCGAAGGGCAAGGAACTGGTCGAATCGCACAACTGCGCGGCCTGCCACGGCGCGCAGCTGAACAACCCGATCAACGCGGAGTACCCGCGCCTCGCGGGCCAGCACGCCGACTATCTCGTGTGGGCGATGCGGCAGTACCAGATGGGGCTGACGAACCCGCTGCTCGGCCGCAACAACGCGATCATGCAGGCGCAGGTCCAGAACCTGTCGGTCAGCGACATGAAGGACATCGCGTCCTACATCGAGTCGCTGAAGGAAACCGACCTCGTGTTCAAGAAGTAAGCGCGACGGGCCTCACGGGCTCGCGCAGCAAGAATGCCCCGCCTCGGCGGGGCATTTTTTTGTCCACTCCACTGCCCCGGCGCCGGTCGATGTGCCGGCCCCGGCCGCTCAGTCGCGCGACGCGCGGCGCAGGATGCGCTGCAGGTAAGCGTCGGTATCGGGCGGCGTGTTCGTGCGCTGCGCTTCCCAGATCGTCTCGCCGAGGCATTCCATGATCGCGTGCTGCGCGTCGTGGGTCGAGTCGAGCTTCGCGGCCAGCTTGTCGTGCGCGGCGCGGATCCCGGGCGGCTGGTCGATCGACAGCTGCTCGCTGATCGCGAGGTGCATCGACAGGTGCAGGAACGGGTTGGTCCGGCCTTCCTCGGGCGTGTAGTTGCGCGCGGCCGCGCCGTCGGCGTCGGCCAGTTCGTCGTGGTACTCGGGATGCTCGACGATCCAGTCGGCTGCGATCGCTTCCAGCGGCGTCAGGATCTCGCCCGCGCGCTGCTTGCGCCAGGTCTCGGTGAAAAAGCGACGCACGTCGTCGCGGCTTGGATTGAACATGGTGGGGAAACGTCGTGATTCGGGCGGCGTCATGCCGCGTCGCGCATTGTACGCCGGCGCGGCCGGCGGCGCTGGCGACGGCCCCGGTCCCGGCCGTTGCTGGCGGGAGGCGGGCAGGCGGCACGGCGACGGTCGTTGCAGCCGCTCGCCGCGCAACGGGTAAGCGGGGGCTAGGCTCGCCGCCTCCGCGCCGCTACACTCCGACGATTCCCGTCACGGCAGCCTTGCTCGCGCGCTTTCATCTTTCATCATGACCGCCACCGTCCGCTCATCGTCCGCCGCCCTGCAGGGCGCGCTCTACGTCGCGTTGTCCGCCGCCGCGTTCGGCGCGATGGCGATTTTCGGCCGCTATGCGTATGCGGCCGGCGTCGACGTGCTCGGGCTGCTGATCGTGCGCTTCGCGATCGGCGGCGCGGTGCTCGCGGCGATCGCGCGGCACCGCCGCGTCGCGTGGCCGCGCGGGCGCTCGCTCGCGCCGCTGGTGGCGATGGGCGCGCTCGGCTACGTCGGGCAATCGTTCTGCTATTTCAGCGCGCTGCAGCACGCGCAGGCGAGCCTCGTCGCGCTCCTGCTGTACCTGTATCCGGCGTTCGTCACGCTGCTGGCCGCGTGGTGGCTCGGCGAGCGCCTCACGCGCGCCAAGGCCGTCGCGCTGGTGCTGTGCGTCGCGGGCTCGGCGCTGATGGTCGGCGGCGGGCACGGCGAGCCGCTCGGGATCGCGCTCGCGCTGGCCGCCGCGGTGATCTACTCGCTGTACATCGTCGGCGGCACGAAGGCGACGCGCGGCGTCGATCCGCTCGCGACCACCGCGATCATCTGCCTGTCGGCCACCGCGACGCTCGTCGCGATCGCGGTCGTGCGAACGGCGGCGTTCGGCGCGCCGCCGCGCTGGCCGGCCACGGCCGGCGGCTGGGCGTCGATGCTCGCGATCGCGCTCGTGTCGACGGTCGCGGCCATGCTCGCGTTCTTCTCCGGGCTCGAACGGCTCGGGGCCGCGCGCACGTCGATGCTGTCGACGCTCGAACCGGTCGTGACGGTCGCGCTCGCGGCGCTGCTGTTCGGGGAAGCGTTGTCGCCGCTGCAGTGGGCCGGCGGCGTCGCGATCCTGGCGGCCGTGCTGGCGCTCGTGCGCGCGGGTGGCGCAGCCGCCGACGACGCGACGGCGACGTCCAACGCGTAGGCGGGAAGGGGCGCGCCGCCGGCGCCGCAGCGGGACCGGCCGATTGTCGCGCGCGGCCCGAGCGGCCGGCGCGGTGCGTGGATACGTCAGCCGCGGCGGACGCTCACTCTTGGGGCGGCGGCGTCTTCGGCCGGAACTCGCACAGCGGCTCGATCGCGCAGTGCCAGCATTCCGGCCGGCGGGCCTTGCATACGTAGCGCCCGTGCAGGATCAGCCAGTGATGCGCATCCTGCAGGAATTCCTTCGGCGTGAACTTCTCGAGCGCGGCCTCGACGGCCCGCACGTCCTTGCCCGGCGCGAGGCCGGTGCGATTCGCGACGCGGAAGATATGCGTGTCGACCGCGATCGTCGGCTGGCCGAACGCGGTGTTCAGCACAACGTTCGCGGTCTTGCGGCCGACGCCCGGCAAGCCTTCGAGCGCTTCGCGATCGGCCGGCACCTCGCCGTCGTAGCGCTCGAGCAGGATCCGGCACGTCGCGACCACGTTCTTCGCCTTGGTGCGATACAGGCCGATCGTCTTGATGTACTCGGTGACGCCTTCCTCGCCGAGCGCGACGATTTGTCTCGGGGTGTTCGCGACCGGGAACATTTTCCGCATCGCCTTGTTGACCGACACGTCGGTGGCCTGCGCGGACAGCATCACGGCGATCAGCAGCTCGAACGGCGTCGAGTATTCGAGCTCGGTGGTCGGATGCGGATTGAGGCTCTGCAGCGTTTCGTAGATCGCGCGTCGTTTGCTGGCGTTCATGGAGCGTTCTGGTCGGGCGGCGCGGGCGGGCCGCCCGGTTCGTCGTTGTCTGTGTCGTTCGGTTCGTCGCTGCCGCTCGCGGCCGCCGTTTCGGCGTCGCGCCGCGCCTGCTGTTCGGCGAGCCGCTTGCGGCGTGCCTCGGCCGCGTCGATCTGTGCCTGGACGGCCGCGCTCACGCCTTCCGTGTTCTTCGGCCCGGCGCCTTGCCCGGACAGTTCTTCCTTTTTCTTGCGCGCGCGTTCGAGCGCGGCGGCGATGATCGCGCGTTTCTTCGCTTCGGCGTCGTCGGCCGGTGCGGCGGCCGGCGCGCCCGGCTGCGAACCGGGCTGCGCGGCCGAGGGCTCCGCGGCCGGCTTCACGGCACTGGCCGCGCGGCGGGCGGCGGCACGTGCTTCGGCGGCCTCGCGTTCGCGGCGCTGGCGCGCGAGCCGCAGGTCGTGGCGTTCGCGCGCGGCGTCGGCCTGTTCCTGCGACCACGCATCCCAGCCGGTGCGATCGCCGGTCACCGGCAGCATCGCGATGCAGTCGACCGGGCACGGCGGCACGCACAGGTCGCAGCCCGTGCACAGCGACGCCACGATCGTGTGCATCTGCTTCGGCGCGCCGACGATCGCGTCGACCGGGCACGCCTGCATGCACAGCGTGCAGCCGATGCACAGGTTTTCGTCGATGAACGCGATCGCGCGCGGATGCTCGCTGCCGTTGACGGGATTCAGCGGAATCACCGGCTTGCCGAGCAGGCTCGCGAGGCGGGCGATGCCTTCGGCGCCGCCGGGCGGGCACTGGTTGTAGTTCGCGTCGCCGGCGGCGATCGCCTCGGCGTACGGACGGCAGCCGTTATAGCCGCACTTCGTGCATTGCGTCTGGGGAAGCAGATCTTCGATGCGATCCGCGAGTGTTTTGGAATCGGTCACGGTGACAACAGGCTGACAACAGGCGCAGCGGCGCCGAATGGCTCTCGGCCGCGTCGGGCTCGGCCGGAAAGGTTTGCCAAAGCTCGATTATCGCCGATTTCCCGCATTGCGCCGGACGCCGTCTATGCGCATAATCGAACCGCTTTTTTGCAGGGGCTCAGCAGGAGGGCGGCCGCCCGCGGCGCGCCCGTTCCAGGGCGGCCGGCGCCGAGGCGGTGGGGGTGCCGGTCCGAATCAAGCGGCTCACATAGCAAAGCGCCACCATGAATCAGCCAAAAATCAAAAGAGATCCTGAAGGCACGCGGCGCCGCATTCTGATGGCGGCAGCCGAAGAGTTCGCGAATGGAGGGCTGTTCGGCGCGCGCGTCGATCAGATCGCGCGCCGGGCCGAAACGAACGAGCGCATGCTCTATTACTACTTCGGCAGCAAGGAGCAGCTCTTCACGGCGGTGCTCGAACACGCGTTCTCCGCGCTGACGGAGGCCGAGCGGGTGCTGGATCTCGACGGCGTCGCGCCGGTCGAAGCCGTCACGCGGCTCGCGCATTTCGTGTGGGACTACTACCGCGACCATCCGGAGCTGCTCCGGCTCATCAACAACGAGAACCTGCACGAGGCGCGCTATCTGCACAAGTCGACGCGGATCCGCGAGATGATGTCGCCGATCGTCGCGAAGCTCGGCAACGTGCTGATGCGCGGCCAGAAGGCCGGGCTGTTCCGCGGCGACGTCGATCCGCTGCGTTTCTACGTGACGCTGTCGGGGCTCGGCTACTACATCGTGTCGAACCGCTTCACGCTCGCCGCGACGCTCGGCCGCGATTTCACCGACACCGACGAGCGCGCGGAAATGGTCCGGATGAACACCGAGGTGCTGCTCGCGTATCTGCTGCGGCGCTGACGCGACGAGTGGGCGAGCCGATGAGCCGCCCGTTCGCGGCCGCGGCCGGATAAAAAAACGCCGCCGTTGCGCGAAGCAACGGCGGCGTTTTTGCGTCGGAACGCGGCGCGTCAGGCGGCCTTGCGGGCCCGCACGGTTTTGGCGCGCGGGCTGCCAGCCGCGCGTTTCGCGGCGGGCGCGGCCTTCGCGGCGGGCGTCCGGGCGGGCGCGACCGTCACGGCCGGCGTCTTCGCGCGCGTGCGTTTCGCGGCGGTGGCGCGCACCGCCGTTTCCGGCTCCGGCTTGGCGGCCGGCACGACGCCGATCGTGGTCGCATCCTGCGCATCGACGGGCAACTTCGTCGCGCCGTGCTTCGGTTCCGGCGCATGCTCGCGAATGAAGTCGCGCAGTTGCGGATAGATGATCGTGCGCCAGCGGCGGCCCGAGAAGATCCCGTAGTGGCCGCACTTCTCGGCGGTCAGGCTGCGGCGATCGTCCTGCGGGATGCCCGTGCACAGCTCGTGCGCGACGTGCGTCTGGCCGCTGCCCGAGATGTCGTCGAGTTCGCCCTCGATCGTCATCAGCGCGGTGTGCTTGATGTCCTGCGGCCGCACGCGCTCGCCCTCGACGTCCCACGTGCCTTCCGCGAGCCGGAATTCCTGGAACACGACGCGGATCGTCTCGAGGTAATACTCGGCGGCCATGTCGAGCACCGCGTTGTATTCGTCGTAGAAGCGGCGATGCGCTTCGGCGTCGTCCTCGTCGCCGCGCAGCAGGCTCTGGTAGAAGTCCCAGTGCGATTGCGCGTGGCGCTCCGGGTTCATCGCGACGAAGCCCGTGTGCTGAAGGAAGCCCGGATACACCTGGCGGCCTTCGCCCGGATAGTTCGCGGGCACCGTGTGGATCACGTTGTTCTCGAACCACGCGGTCGAGTGTTGCGTGGCCAACGAGTTCACCGACGTCGGGCTGCGGCGCGCGTCGATCGGACCGCCCATCATCGTCATCGTGAGCGGCGTGTCCTCGCCGCGGCTCGCCATCAGCGAAATCGCCGCGAGCACCGGCACCGTCGGCTGGCATACCGAGATCACGTGCAGGTTGCGCGCGCCGATATGGCGGATGAACTCCTGGATGTACGCGATGTAGTCGTGCAGGTGGAACGGGCCGACTTCGACCGGCACCATCCGCGCGTCGATCCAGTCGGTGATGTAGACCTTGTGATCCTGCAGCAGCGTGCGCACCGTGTCGCGCAGCAGCGTCGAATGGTGACCCGACAGCGGCGCGCAGACCAGCACGACCGGTTCGTCCTTCAGTTGCGTGACGGCGTCGGCATCGTCCGAATAGCGCTTGAAGCGCAGCAGCCGGCAGAACGGCTTCTCGATGATCGTCTGCTCGACGATCGGGATGTTGTGGCCGTCCTTGACGATCTGATGAATGTTGAATTCCGGCTTTTCGTAATCCTTGCCGAGCCGATACATCAGTTCATAGGCGGCCGCCATCCGCGGCGCGCCGGGCATCAGCGAGAACGGGCTGGAAGGATTCGCGAACGACTTCGACGCGGCCTGGGCCCAGGCCGTGAGCGGGCTCAGCATCGCCCGCTGGAATTCGTGCAGTTGGTAAAGCATGCAGGCTACTCCCGCGTGGGGGGACGGCGCGCAAGGGCGGCGTGTGGCGTCGCGGCGTGCCGTGTGGGTCAGCGGCCGGCCATGTTGCATTGCAGCCGGACAATCTCGCCGATCATATCGGACAACGATCGGTGGTGCAATGCAACATTTCCCCGGGTTTTCATCATGGTGTTGCGATTTGACGATCTCTGAACAAGGCCGCCTGCGCCGCTCAGCGGCCGGCGGCCACGGCCGGCGCGGGCTGGCCGGCCGCGCGCGCCATCGCTTCTTCGTGGTGCATCAGGTTCATCGCGGTGTGCACGAGCGCCACGTGGGAGAACGCCTGCGGGAAATTGCCGACGAGCCGCCCGGCCACCGGGTCGTACTCTTCGGCGAGCAGCCCGAGGTCGTTCGACAGCGCGAGCAGGCGGCTGAACAGCCGATGCGCGTCGTCGATCCGGCCGAGCAGCGCGTAGCTGTCGACCAGCCAGAAGCTGCACGCGAGAAACGTGCCTTCGCCCGGCGGCAGGCCGTCGTCGTATTCGGTCGTGCGGTAGCGCATCACGAGCCCGTCGTGCAGCAATTCCCGTTCGATCGCCTCGACCGTGCCGACGATGCGCGGGTCTTCCGGCGGCAGGAAGCCGAGCTGCGGCAGCAGCAGCACGCTCGCGTCGAGCTCGTCGCTGCCGTAGCTCTGCGCGAACGCCTGCTTGCCTTCGTGCCACGCGTTCGCGCAGACGTCCGCATGGATCCGCTCGCGCAGCGCGCGCCAGCGGTCGAGCGAGCCGGGCAGCCGGAACATTTCCGCCGACTTGATCGCGCGGTCGAACGCGACCCACGCCATCACCTTCGAGAACGTGAAATGGCGGCGGCCGCCGCGCGTTTCCCAGATCCCTTCGTCGGGTTCCTGCCAGATCTTCTCGAGGTGGTCGAGCAGCGCGCACTGCACGGACCAGACCGTGTCGTCGGCCTGCAGGCCGCCCACGCGCGCGAGGTGCAGCGCGGCCATCACCTCGCCGAACACGTCGAGCTGGAGCTGGTTCGCGGCGCCGTTGCCGACGCGCACCGGCAGCGAGTCCTGGTAGCCGGGCAGCCAGTCGAGTTCCATCTCCGGCAGCCGGCGCTCGCCGGCGATCCCGTACATGATCTGGATCTGCTCGGGCGAGCCGGCCATCACGCGGCCGAGCCACGTGCGCCACGCGCGCGCCTCGTCGTAGTAGCCGCCGCGCATCAGCGCGAGCAGCGTGATCGTCGCGTCGCGCAGCCAGCAGTAGCGGTAGTCCCAGTTGCGGTTGCCGCCGATCTTCTCGGGCAGCGACGTGGTCGGTGCGGCGACGATGCCGCCGGTGGGCTCGTACGCGAGCGCCTTCAGCGTGATCAGCGAGCGGCGCACGGCGGCCGCGTAGCGGCCCTGCACCTGGCAGCGGCCCGACCATTCGAGCCAGTAGTTCTCGGTGCGCGCGAGCATCGACAGCGGATCGCGCGCCGGCGGCAGCCGCATGTGCGACGCCGCGTAGCCGAGCGAGAACGGCACGCGCTCGTCGGCGCTCACCGTGAATTCCGCGAGCGTGTGGAGGTTCTTGCCGGTGAGCGGCACCGGCGTGCGCAGCACGACGGTATCGGGGCCGGCGATGGCCTTCATGCCGTCCTCGCGGGTCAGTTGCGTGACCCACGGAATCGAGAAGCCGTAGTCGAAGCGCAACACGAGCTCCATGCGCATCTTCATCGTGCCGTGGCGGCCGACGACGATGCGCACCAGTTCGGACCAGCCGTTGCCGGGCGGCATGAAGTCGATCACGGTGACGGCGCCGTCGGCGCTTTCGTAATCGGTTTCGAGAATCAGCGTATCGCCGCGATAGCGGCGTGTCGTGTGCGTGATCGCGGCGTCGGCGGCCGGAGCAAGCAGCCAGCGGCCGTGCTCGGGGGTGCCGAGCAGCGCCGCGAAGCAGGCGCCCGAATCGAAGCGGGGCCAGCACAGCCAGTCGACGGAGCCGTCTTTTGCGATCAGCGCGGCCGTATGGCCGTCGCCGACGAGGGCGTAGTCTTCGATCAGGGCGGGCATGGGCAGGCGATCCTTGGGTATTCGAGTTTCACAATGCGGACGTCGGCGGCCCGGACTTCACGCCCGGGCGCCGCGCCCCGTATACTCGGCCGGGCGGCGGAGCGCATGAACGGCCGGCGTTTCGTCCTATCTCAACACTTGAAGCGACTCGATGCAAGGAGGATTCAATGCCCAACCGTTTACGGGAGCGTGACGCACGCGCTTCGACACGAGGGTTCCCGCTTAGGTTCGCTCACTGGATGAAAGGTTTCGCGATCGTGCTGTCCCTGTCCGCGACCCACGCATTCGCGCAGCAATCGTCCGCCCCGGCCGACGGCGTCTACAACCTGCTCGTCGGCACCTATACGGGCGGCGGCAGCGACGGGATCTACGTGTACCGCTTCGATACCAAGACCGGCAGCGTCGCGCCGGTATCGTCGGCGAAGACCGTGAATCCGTCGTATCTGTTGCCTAGCCGCGACGGTCGCACCGTCTACGCGGTCAACGAGCTGCCCGGCGACGACGGTCCCGCGACGCAGCGCGGCGGCGTCAGCGCGTTCCGCTTCGACGCGAAGACGGGCGCGTTGAGCTTCATCGATCGCGTATCGTCGGAAGGGAACGACCCCTGCTATCTCGCGCTGTCGCCGGACGGCAAGTATCTCGTGACCGCCAATTACTCGGTCGCGGCCGATCCGGGCGGCAGCTTCGCGGTGTTCCCGCTGCGCGACGACGGCGCGGTCGGCCAGGCCGTGCTGACCGTTCATCACGAAGGCACCGGCCCCGTGAAGGGCCGCCAGGACGGCGCGCACGTGCATTCGACGGTGTTTTCGCCGGACGGCCGCTACCTGTTCGTGCAGGATCTCGGTACGGACAAGATCTACGGCTATCGCTACACGGTGGACGGCAGCCGCGGGCTGATCAGCCCGACCGACACGCGCTACACGCCGGTGAAGGCCGGCTCCGGCCCGCGTCACATGGTGTTCGGCGCCGACGGCCGCTTCGCGTACGTGACGAGCGAGCTCAACGCGTCGGTCGAGGTGTTCGGCTATCACGACGGCAAGCTGACGCCGGTCCAGACGGTGCCGATGACGGCGCCGGGCTTCAAGGGCAAGGTCGGCGGCGGCGCGATCCACCTGTCGCCGGACGGCCGCTTCCTGTATGCGAGCAACCGCGGCGACGCGAACGACCTGGTGATCTACGCGGTGAACCAGGCCGACGGCCGGCTCAAGCGTGTCGGCCGCCAGTCGAGCCTCGGCAAGACGCCGCGCGAATTCCTGATCGATCCGACCGGCAAGTGGCTGATCGTCGGCAACCAGGATAGCGACACGTTCTACGTGTTCAGTCGCGACGTCGAAACGGGACAGCTCGGCGCGAATCCGCAGAAGGTCGCGGTCGGCAAGCCGGTGGATTTCAAGCTGGTGCCGGTCGCGCAGTAAATCGCGGCCGATTCCCGGTCGATGCAGGAAGGGCGCTGCCGAGGCAGCGCCCTTCGTATTGGGGGCAGCCGCTTGCGCGGCGCGCCCGTATCGACGAGTCGCGGCCGGCGGGCCGCCGGCCTCAGTCGGCCGCGGCCGGCACGAGCACCTCGCGGCTGCCGTTGATGCCCATCGCCGACACGAGGCCCGCGGCTTCCATCTGCTCGACGAGCCGCGCCGCGCGGTTGTAGCCGATGCGCAACTGCCGCTGCACCGACGAGATCGACGCGCGCCGCGTGCGCACGACGAACGCGACGGCTTCGTCGTACAGCGGATCGGCTTCCGCATCCGGCGCATCGCCGAACAGGTCCTGCGTCGCGCCGTCGGCGGCCGGGCCGTCGAGAATCCCTTCCTCGTACTGCGGTTCGCCGAACTGCTTCAGATATTCGACGATCCGGTGCACTTCCTCGTCGGCGACGAACGCGCCGTGCACGCGCTGCGGATAACCGGTGCCCGGCGGCAGGAACAGCATGTCGCCCATCCCGAGCAGCGACTCGGCGCCCATCTGGTCGAGGATCGTGCGCGAGTCGATCTTCGACGACACCTGGAACGCGACGCGCGTCGGGATGTTCGCCTTGATGAGGCCCGTGATCACGTCGACGGACGGCCGCTGCGTCGCGAGGATCAGGTGGATGCCGGCCGCGCGCGCCTTTTGCGCGAGGCGGGCGATCAGCTCCTCGATCTTCTTGCCGGCGACCATCATCAGGTCGGCCAGCTCGTCGATCACGACGACGATCAGCGGCAGCGTCGACAGCGGCTCCGGATCCTCGGGCGTCAGCGAGAACGGGTTGCCGATCTTCTTTTCCTTCGCTTGCGCGTCGCGGATCTTCTGGTTGAAGCCCGCGAGGTTGCGCACGCCGACGGCCGACATCAGCCGGTAGCGCTTCTCCATTTCGCCGACGCACCAGTTCAGCGCGTTCGCCGCGAGCTTCATGTCGGTGACGACCGGCGCGAGCAGGTGCGGGATGCCTTCGTAGACCGACAGCTCGAGCATCTTCGGGTCGATCATGATGAGCCGGACGTCTTCCGGCGTCGCCTTGTACAGCAGCGACAGGATCATCGCGTTGATCGCCACCGACTTGCCCGAGCCCGTCGTGCCGGCCACGAGCATGTGCGGCGCCTTCGCGAGATCGGTGACGACCGGGTGGCCGGTGATGTCCTTGCCCATCGCGATCGTCAGTTGCGACGGCGAATGCTGGTACTGGCGCGATTCGAGGATCTCCGACAGGCGGATCATCTGGCGCTTCGCGTTCGGCAGTTCGAGGCCCATGCAGGTCTTGCCGGGGATCGTCTCGACGACGCGGATCGACGTGAGGCCGAGGCCGCGCGACAGGTCCTTCATCAGCCCGACGATCTGGCTGCCGCGCACGCCGAGCGCCGGTTCGATCTCGAAGCGCGTGATCACGGGGCCGGCCGACGCGCCGACCACCGTCACCGGCACCTTGAATTCCTGCAGCCGCTGTTCGATCACCTGCGCGGTTTGCGCGAGGTGCTCCTCGGTGATCGTTTCGACGTCGTCGGACGCGGGCTCGAGCAGGTCGAGCGTCGGCAGTTCGACGTTGAACGACGCCGGTGCGTGGAATTCGAACGCGTTCGGGCGCGGCTGAGGGGCGGGGGGCGCGGCCGGGGCCGGTTCGGGCGGCTCGATCGCGTCGGTGGCCGGTGCGCCGATCGGCGGGATCGCGACGGGCGGCGGCGCGGAAATGACGGTTGCCGGCGTGGCCGGGAGCGCCGCGCCGGGAACGGTTGCTGTGGGCGGTGCAGCGGTCGGCGTTGTGGTCACGTCATGCGACATGGGCCAGCTTGCCGACGAGGCGGCAGGCGCGGACGGTGTCGTGAACGTTTGGGTTGCGACTGCGGCAGGGACGGCCGCGATCGACGGAGCCTGCGTCGCAGCGGCCGCACCGAGGGCCGTCGGCGATCCGGCCGCAGCGGCAGGCGCGGCTGCGCTCGGGTAAGCCGGAGTCGCGGCGGTTGTAGTCGGCGGCGCGATCGTACCGGAGGACGGTGACGCCGTGGCCGACGCGGCGGGCGACACGGGCAGGCCGATTGCCGGCTGCGGAGCGACTGCGCCCGATGAGCTTGATGTCGCGAAGGTCGTCGGGCCGATCGACGTGGTTGCCGTGTCGGTGGACAACGTCGATGCCAGCGCGGAAGACGGTGCAGCGATGGGCGCGGACGTGAAAGTCGCGAGTGTCGCGGTGGCCGGCGCCGGTGTTGCGGGCGCTTGTGCGGTCGAACCGAACGTCGAGCCCGGCGTGCCGGTCGTCGACTGCATCCCGGCGCGCGCATCGGTCGATGCGGACGTCGAAGCGAGGGGAGGCGAGCCGTAAGTCATGCCCGCGACACCGGCAGGCGGTGCTGATGCGGCCGAAGTAACGGGCGGCGCCGATGCGGCCGGTTGCGACAGCGAAGCGGACGCGGTGCCGGTTACGCCGACCGGCGAAACGGCGGCGACGGGCGCGATGCTCGATGCGGAGGCGGTCGAATCAGGCGCCGTGCCGACTTGCGACGATGTAGCGACGACCGAAGCCGTCGATGCCGCGGCAAACGGCTGAACCGTCGGCGATTTCGGCAATTCCGCGGCGACGGTCGTCGGTGTCGCGGCCGGCTGCATCGTCGGCGGCGTCCAGTATGTAGCGGGCGTCGCGCGTTGAGCGACGGCCGGCAGCGGTGCGGCGGGTTCCGCGTCGACCGGCTGCGCAGCGTTCGGTGCGATCCGCGACCCGGCCGGTGCGGACGTTGCCGCAATCGACGTGGTCTCCGAAAGCGCGCGCGCCGACGTTCCCGCCATCGACGAAGAGGGAAGGGCCGCGAACGGAGCGATGCTGTCGGCCGGTTTCACGTCGGCGTGTGCATCGGCAACCCCTTGACGCAAATAAGCCGGTGCAGCGCGATCCATTGCAGGCGCCGGGTGCGCGTCTTCCTTGTCGTCGATATCGACGGACCCGGTCGGCTTGCTGGTGCCGACGTCGCGAACGACTGCATCGCGTGCCGGCGCGAACGCCGAATGAGCGGATTCCGATCCCGCGGTGTGCGCCAGCGACTCGGCGAGCGGGTTTTGGGTCGACACGTCGAGCACAGAAACCGGCGGGCTGACAACGTCTTCCCAAGGCGCGAGATCGATGGCTGCGTCGCTCGACGGTGCGGCGGCGCGTCCGAATGCCGGCGCGGCCGGCGCTTCGTCGACCGGAGGGATCTCGTCGTCGGCACGATGCGAGACCGCGGCCTCGTCGATGCCGGCATTCGACCGTGCGTGCGGTTCGGCGTTATCGAAGGCAGGAGTGAGCCCATCGCCGACCGGAGCCTGCGCGATGCCGGATGCCGCCGGCATGAAGGCGTCGAGCACGATCGGTGCGTCGTCGTCGTCGTCGTCGTCGTACGCGGGCGCGGCAGCGGGTTCGGCCGAAACATTGGCGTCCCGGGTCGCGACGCCCTGCGCTACGGAGGCGAACGTATTCGACGCGGCCGCCGATGCCGGCGCGGCGACGCCGCCTGCTGCCGCGGCTACGCCACCGGCCACGGCAGCGGCTGCGGTCGCCGTTTGCGTTGCATCGCCCGACTGCGCGCCGCCCAGCGTTGCCCATTGCGCGGTGCTGGCCTCGATCGAGCGCAGCGTGTCGTGAACGCTCGGCGCGGGCGTAATCGGCGCGGCCGGCTTCTCGTTCCACGCATAGAGCGGCGCGCGGGCCGGCGCGGGCGGCGCCGGGCGGCGTCGTGCCGCGTCCGGCGACAGGCCGGCTGCCGTCGTGCCCGCGACCGGGCGCACCGGCGGACGCTGCGGCTGCGTGGCAGCCGGTCGTGGCGTGACCGTGGCGCGCGGCGGCGTCTGCGTCAGCGCGGCGGTGGCCGGCCGCGCGACGGTCGGACGCGGCCGGACGGGTTCGAATCCGGCCGGAAGCGGAGCCGGCGCGGGGCGCGGCATTTGCGCGTTCGCCGCGGCGCGCGCGAGGCTGGCGGTGCTGCCGGTGGTCGGCGGCGGCATCGCGCTGGCCGGCATCGGCGCGGGCGCCGCCGGCGTGCGCTGCGGCGTGGCCGGCTTCAGCCAGCCCGACGGCGCGACGGGTTCCGCAAGCGGGCGCGGCGGTGTCTTGCCGCGCGGCTTCGGTCGCGCCTGCGGATCGGGTTTCCACACGGTCGGACGCGAATACCGGCCATTCTGGCGTGGCGCCATCGAATTGACGGTGTGTGCGGTGGTCGGCTGTACGACGTCGTCGTCGCGATGCAGCGCGCTGCGCGGCAGGTCGGCGATTCCGCGCGCGTCGTCGTCGCCGCCGTCGCGCGACAGCTTGACGCCGAACGACGTGTCGACCCACGCGGCGAACTGCCGCCAGCCGATGCCGGACAGCCAGGGCAAGCCGGCGAAGAACAGCACGACCATCGCGACCGGCGTGCCGATCGGGCCGAGCACGTGGGCGAAGCCGGCCGAGAACGCATGGCCGAGCGCGTTCGTGTCGGGGCCCGACAGCGGGCTCGTCAGCGTGCAACTGGCGACGAATACCGCGACGAAGCCGAGCCACAGGCGGATCGAGCCGCGGCCGGCAAGCCCGCCGCCGCCGGGCAGCATCGCCTGCACGAGACGCCAGAAGAGAAGGAGGAACCAGACGGCGGAGATGCCGAACCAGCCGAAGACAACCGTGTGCATGCTTTGAAACAGGAGTGGGGAGGGGCGCGCGGGGCGCGACCCGCCGAGTTTAACCGGCCGGCGAACAAGACTCTAACGCGGCGTGATTCCGATTCACGCCGCACGACGCACGTGGACGGCACATGCGCGTGGCGCGCCACGCGAAGGCGGTCGGTCGGCCTTCGCGCGCGCCGTGCATCAGGGGCTCCGGTGCGTGAACGTCAGCGTTGCGCCGGCCTGGGTCACGATCTGCAATTGCTGGGGCGCGCGCATCTGCACGCCGGTCTTCTCGATGTGGGCGAGCGCGTCGAGGTACGCGGCTTCGAGCTGGCCGCCGAGCGTGTTCGGGCAGGCCATCCGCGTGCCGGCGAGCGGGCCGAAGCTCAGCAGGCCGTTCTTGATCGCGTAGGTGCCCATGTAGCGGTTGCAGCCCGAGAACCCGCTCGCGCGCCGGATGCCCGAGTCGGTCGACAGCGCGAGCTTGATCGGCTCGCCGTTGTCGCCGTGCGGGATCGCGCGTTGCGTGCCGTCGGCGTTCACCCAACTGGTGAGTTCCCAGCTCGTGTCGTCGAGCAGCTGGACGGCGGCCGGGTTGTACGGGTCGGGTGCGGGGGCGGCGGAATCGGGATGGGTGGGCATCGCGCAGGCGGCGAGAAGCGTGGCAAGCGTCAACGCGCAGAGCGGCGCGCGCAACGGGCGAAGCAGGCCGGTGCGTGCGCGTGCGGCGGCGGACAGGTGGGACATGAGCCTCGTTCCTCTTCGGATTCTGATCAAGGCGTAAGAGTAACGCACCCGCCCCGCGACAGGCGAGCCGACACTTCGCGCGCGAAAACGTTCGCGGGCCGCCCACGGGCCTCGCGCGATCACGCGCGGTTGCGGCCAAACCGCCCAAACCGGCTCCGATGCCCGTGTTAACATCGAAGCCGTTTTCGTCCTCCAACAGAACCAGCGGGAAATCACATGCAGATCGGTCAGCGGCTCGGTACGCCGCTTTCACCCTCGGCCACGCGCGTCATGCTGCTCGGCGCGGGCGAGCTCGGCAAGGAAGTCATCATCGCGTTGCAGCGTCTCGGCGTCGAAGTCATCGCGGTCGATCGCTATCCGGATGCGCCGGGCCATCAGGTCGCGCATCGCGCGCACGTGATCGACATGACCGATTCGGCCGCGCTGCGAGCCGTCGTCGAGGCCGAGCGCCCGCACCTGATCGTTCCCGAGATCGAGGCGATCGCCACCGACGCGCTCGCGGCGATCGAGGCGGCCGGCTTCGCCGAGGTGATCCCGACCGCGCGCGCGACGCAGCTCACGATGAATCGCGAAGGGATCCGCCGGCTCGCAGCCGAGGAACTCGGCCTGCCGACTTCCCCGTACGCGTTCGCCGATTCGTTCGACGCTTTCCGCGCGGCCGTCGCGAAGATCGGCATGCCGTGCGTCGTGAAGCCCGTGATGTCGTCGTCGGGCAAGGGGCAGTCGGTCGTGAAGACCGACGCCGACGTGAAAGCCGCGTGGGACTACGCGATGGCGGGCGGGCGCGTGAACCACGGCCGCGTGATCGTCGAGGGCTTCGTCGATTTCGACTACGAGATCACGCAGCTGACCGTGCGCGCGATCGACCCGGCGACGCTCGACACGCGCACCTATTTCTGCGAGCCGGTCGGCCACGTGCAAGTGGCGGGCGACTACGTCGAATCATGGCAGCCGCAGCCGATGAGCGCGGCGGCGCTCGAGAAATCGCGCGAAATCGCGCACAAGGTGACCGAGGCGCTCGGCGGGCGCGGGTTGTTCGGCGTCGAGCTGTTCGTGCGCGGCGACGACGTGTGGTTCTCCGAGGTGAGCCCGCGGCCCCACGATACGGGCCTCGTCACGCTCGCGTCGCAGCGCCAGTCGGAATTCGAGCTGCATGCGCGGGCGATTCTCGGGTTGCCGGTCGATCCGGCGCTCGGCACGCCGGCTGCGTCGGCGGTGATCTACGGCGGGCTCGACGAGCGCGGGATCGCGTTCGAAGGCGTACGCGACGCGCTCGCGGTGCCGGGCGCGGACCTGCGCCTGTTCGGCAAGCCGGAAAGTTTTGCGAAGCGGCGCATGGGCGTCGCGCTGGCGACCGGCGCAACCGTCGACGAAGCGCGCGAACGCGCGAAGCGCGCGGCCGCGGCTGTGCGGCCCGTGTCGGCGCGCTGACGGAACGAGGAGACGACGATGGCGTCGAGGTGGTCGCGTATCGGAAAGCTGGGCGCCGTGCTGGCGCTCGTCGCGAGTCTCGCGGGCTGCGGCCTCGCGGCCGCGCCGTGCCGGGTGGCGTCGGCCGGGCTCAAGATCGTGCCGCTCGTCGGCCATGTCGCCGCGGCGCCGACCGATGCGTGCGCGGACGTGATCGACCCCTGATTCCGGCAGCCGGCGCGATTGCCCGCCAGCCTCATAAACAATAACCGCGCGCCCTTCGACGGCGCGCTTCCACCGTCTCGTGAGAGGACCTGCATGATTCGCCGAACCCTCGCCGCGCTTGCGCTCGCCGGCAGCGCCGTTTCCGCCGCGCATGCCGCGCAACTGACCGTCGAAGAAATCGACGCCGACGCGCGCCAGCCCACCGTCTACCAGTGCGCGAACCACAAGGCGCCGGTACGCGTGTCGTACTGGCTCGCGGGCAACGGCCAGAGCTTCGCGCTCGTGCCGGTCGACGGCAAGCAGATGCTGTTCGTCGACACGGTGTCGGGGTCGGGCGCGCGCTATCAGGCCGGCCGCTATACGTGGTGGACGAAGGGCAAGGAGGCGACGCTGCGCGACGAGATTGCCGACCCGAAGTCGCCGCCGCTGCTGGCCGACTGCGTGCAGGTCGAGAAGAAAAAGAAGAAGGGCTGAGCGGCGCGCGCGGAGCCTATACGGCCGGGTCGACTGGCTGCGTCGGGTTGAACGCCCGATACGCGCGGCTGGCGGCGGGCATGCTGAGGCGAGACTGCGCGATCGAACCCCTAATAGTGTTCACCGGCCGATACGGTTACCCCGATCGGCCGGCTGCTCGCCCCCGCGAGCCCCGGCAGACTCGCCGCATGAACCGCCGTCGCGACCATTCGCGGCGTTGTCACGGACAGATTCCCGCACGGTGCTACAATACGGCCCTTTCCGCCGGCATTCGCGCCGAACGGAGTCCGCACGGCCTGGCGTCCAGCGTTCGCATTGAACCGGTCCCAAGCACCAGAGCGGCGCCGCGCGGCGCGCCGCGGCTCCGTCTATTTCCGAATTGTGATGAGCGCAGGCCCGGCCGGCCTGACGCACGATGTCCCCGCCGCGCCTTTTGAGCGAAACGCCACCATGTCCGATTCTGTCGCCAAGCCCGTCGACGCAACCTTCGATCAATTCGGCCTTGCCCCCGATATCCTGAAAGCCATTGTCGAGCAGGGCTATACGACGCCGACGCCGATCCAGGCGCAGGCCATTCCGGTCGTGCTCGCCGGCCGCGACGTCATGGGCGCCGCGCAAACGGGCACCGGCAAGACCGCGAGCTTCTCGCTGCCGATCATCCAGCGCCTGCTGCCGCAAGCGAACACGAGCGCGTCTCCGGCGCGCCACCCGGTGCGCGCGCTGATCCTCACGCCGACCCGCGAACTCGCCGACCAGGTCGCCGCGAACGTGCACGCGTATGCGAAGCACACGCCGCTGCGCAGCGCGGTGGTGTTCGGCGGCGTCGACATGAATCCGCAATCGGCCGAACTGCGCCGCGGCGTCGAGATCCTGATCGCGACGCCGGGCCGCCTGCTCGACCACGTGCAGCAGAAGACGGCGAACCTCGGCCAGGTGCAGATCCTCGTGCTCGACGAAGCCGACCGGATGCTCGACATGGGCTTCCTGCCCGATCTGCAGCGCATCCTGAACCTGCTGCCGAAGGAGCGTCAGACGCTGCTGTTCTCGGCCACGTTCTCGGGCGAAATCAAGAAGCTCGCATCGACCTACCTGCGCAACCCGCAGACGATCGAGGTCGCGCGCAGCAACTCGACGAACGCGAACGTCACGCAGATCGTCTACGACGTCGCCGAAGGCGACAAGCAGGCGGCCGTCGTGCAGTTGCTGCGCGATCGCGGCCTCAAGCAGGTGATCGTGTTCTGCAACAGCAAGATCGGCGCGAGCCGTCTCGCGCGCAATCTCGAACGCGACGGCGTGGTCGCGTCGGCGATTCACGGCGACAAGACGCAGATCGAGCGGATGCAGGCGCTCGACGCGTTCAAGCGCGGCGAGATCGAGGCGCTGGTCGCGACCGACGTGGCCGCGCGCGGCCTCGACATCGCCGAGCTGCCGGCCGTGATCAACTTCGACCTGCCGTTCAGCGCGGAAGACTACGTGCACCGGATCGGCCGTACCGGCCGCGCGGGTGCGACGGGCGACGCGCTGTCGCTGTGCAGCCCGAACGAGCGCAAGCAGCTCGCCGATATCGAGAAGCTGATCAAGCGTCCGCTCGACGTGCAGACGCTCACGCTCGACAAGCCGTCGCGCCAGCGTCACGACGAACGCGGCGGCGAACGCAACAGCGAGCGCGGTGGCGAGCGCGGCGGTCGTCGCGATCGCGACGAGCATCGCGGTGCATCGGGTCGCCGGTCGGGCAGCGCCGAGCGCGGCGGCCATCATCGCCGCCACGAAGCGCCGGTCGACGATTTCTTCCTGAAACCGTACGAGCCGTCGGCGTCGGCGAAGCAGCCGGACGATGCGCAGCCCGCGCAGCAGCCGGAGAAGAAAGGGCCGAAGCGCCAGGTCGCCGCGCTGCTCGGCGGGTTCGGGATGCCGCGCAAGCCGTCGGCGTAAGCCGGGCGGCGCGTCAGCGCTGCCGGACAAGCGGGTGCATGCGACGAGCATGTGCCCGTTTTTCATTGGGCGACGCGATCGGGGTTGGGCGTGCGCGCGGCAGCGATTGCTTGTCGGCTGCGGCGGCGGATATTTCGAGGCTGTTGTGTAGCAGCGGATGCGGCTCTCAGGCTGCCGTCACGCTTTCATGCGAGCGGATTCGCCGCGGATGGATGCTGGAACATAATCGGTGCGGGCGGCGCCGTGCACGCGGTTCAACCGGTGCGCGGCCCGAAGCGACGTGCCCACGCATCGGTCGCGGCCGCGTAGAACGCGTCGATCGTATGGCCGGGTAGATCGCCATCCTCCGACAGACCGAGATGCGCGGCGGCCGCCCGCAGCGCCGGCAGCGGATCGTTGCGTTCGAGCGCCGTCGCGCCCGTCTGCTTGCTCAGCTTTTCGCCGTTCGCATCGATGACGACGGGCACGTGCAGGTATGCGGGCGTGGGCATGCCGAGGCAGCGCTGCAGGTAGATCTGGCGCGCGGTCGAATCGAGCAAGTCGGCGCCGCGCACGACGTGCGTGATGCCGGCGGCGGCATCGTCGACGACGACCGCGAGCTGATACGCCCATTGGCCGTCCGCGCGTTTCAGCACGAAATCGCCGACTTCGGTCGCGAGGTTCTGCGATTGCGTGTGCTGCCAGCGATCGTCGAACGCGACGAGTGCGGCATCGCCGTCGGGTACGCGCAGCCGCCATGCGCGCGCGGGCTTGCCGTGCAGGCCGGTGCGGCAGGTGCCCGGATACGCGAGCGTCGTGTGGCGTTCATGGGCGGCGCGCAGCGAATCGGCGATTTCCTTGCGCGTGCAGCCGCACGGATACACGCGCCCGGCCGCGATGAGCCGCTCGAGGGCGGCCGTGTAGGCCGCATCACGCGTACTCTGCCAGACGGGCGGTTCGTCGGGCGTCATGCCGAAATGCGCGAGCGTCGCGAGGATGTCGTCCGCCGCACCGGGCACCGTGCGCGGGCCGTCGAGATCCTCGATGCGCACGAGCCAGGCGCCGCCGTGCGCGCGTGCGTCGAGCCAGCTCGCGAGTGCGCCGACCAGCGAGCCGAAGTGCAGCGGGCCGGTGGGCGATGGCGCGAAGCGGCCGCGATAGCGGTGCTTCATCGGCGGGGCGGGGCGCGGTGCGACGCGGCGTTACGCGGCGCTGGCTGCCTGCGCGCAGGCAGGGCACGACTGGCCGGGCACGTAGCTCGGCGATCGTTGCGCTTCCGGCGTGACGACCGCGCGGCACGCGAAGCACGTGACGTTCTCGGTGGGCTGGAGTTGCGGATTCAGCGCGGTGCGGTAATCGAACACGAAGCAGTCGCCGTGATAGTGCGCGCCGCCGACTTCCTCGAAGTACTTCAGGATCCCGCCTTCGAGCTGGTACACGTTGTCGATGCCGATTTCCTTCATGTGGATCGCGGCCTTCTCGCAGCGGATGCCGCCGGTGCAGAACGACACGACCGTCTTGCCTTCGAGGTCGGCGCGGTTCGCGTCGATCACTTCCGGGAATTCGCTGAACTTGTCGATCCGGTAGTCGAGCGCGTTGTCGAACGTGCCGACGTCGACCTCGAACGCATTGCGCGTGTCGAGCATCACGACCGGACGGCCCGTGTCGTCGTGGCCGCGGTCGAGCCACGCCTTCAGCGTGCGCGCGTCGACGAACGGCGCGCGGCCGAGTTCCGGCTTGATCGCGGGCTTCTTCATCGTGATGATCTCGCGCTTCAGGCGCACGAGCATGCGGCGGAACGGCTGCGAGTCGGACAGGCTTTCCTTGAACTGCAGCGTCGCGAACTTGCCTTCGAACAGCGGATCGTGGCGGATGTATGCGATGAACGCGTCGGTGGCTTCGCGCGTGCCGGCGATGAACAGGTTGATGCCTTCCGGTGCGAGCAGGATCGTGCCGCGCAGGCCGAGTTCGTTGCAGCGGGCGGTGACGAGCGGGCGCCATTGCTCGTTCGCGTCGAGCGAGACGAAGTGGTAGGCGGCGAGGTTGACGATGGTCATGATGGTCCGACGGGAAAACGGCCGCACGGCGGCCCGCAAAAAAGGGTGCGAAGCCGGGGCGTTGATTCGAAAAACCGTATTATCCCGCAAACGGCGCGGGCATCGGTATCCGGCCGAACGGCCAGCCGCGCGACGCGTCGCCGCGTGCATCGGCCGAACGGCCAAAGCGGGCATTTTTTGGGCAGCGCGCGCGGCGAGGCGGCTACAATAGCGCCCATGTCAGATCCTCGCTTCGTCCATCTTCGCGTTCACTCCGAATTCTCGATCGCCGACGGCATCGTGCGCATTGACGACATCGTCAAGGCGGCGGCCGCGGACGGTCAGGGCGCGCTCGCGCTCACCGATCTCGGCAACGCATTCGGTCTCGTCCGTTTCTACCAGGAAGCCCGCGGCAAGGGCATCAAGCCGATCGCCGGCTGCGACGTCTGGATTGCCAATCCGGACGACCGCGACAAGCCGTCGCGGCTGCTGCTGCTGGTCAAGGACAAGGTCGGTTACCTGAATCTCTGCGAGCTGCTGTCGAAGGCGTGGCTCACGAACCAGTACCGCGGCCGCGCGGAGCTCGACGCGAGCTGGCTCGACGGCGAGCTCGCGCAAGGGCTGCTCGCGCTGTCGGGCGCGCAACAGGGCGATATCGGGATCGCGCTCGCCGCGGGCAACGAAGAAGCCGCGCGCCGTCACGCCGAGCGCTGGGCGCGGGTGTTTCCGGGCGGTTTCTACATCGAGCTGCAGCGTTACGGCCAGCCGGGCGCCGAGGCGTACATCCAGCAGGCGGCGACGCTCGCCGCGTCGCTGAAGCTGCCGGTCGTCGCGACGCACCCGACGCAGTTCATGACCGACGACGATTTCACCGCGCACGAGGCGCGCGTGTGCATCTCGGAAGGCGACATCCTCGCGAACCCGCGGCGCCAGAAGCGTTTCACGACCGACCAGTATTTCCGCACGCAGGCCGACATGGCCGCGCTGTTCGCCGACCTGCCGTCGGCGGTGGCGAACACGGTCGAGATCGCGAAGCGCTGCAACCTGAAGCTCGAGCTCGGCAAGCCGAAGCTGCCGCTGTTCCCGACGCCGGACGGCATGTCGCTCGACGACTATCTGGTCCAGCTGTCGAAGGAAGGGCTCGAGGCCCGTCTCGCGCAGTTGTATCCGGTCGAAGCCGAGCGCGACGCGCAGCGCGACACATACTACAAGCGCCTTGAATTCGAGTGCGGGACCATCACGAAGATGGGCTTCCCCGGCTACTTCCTGATCGTCGCGGACTTCATCAACTGGGCGAAGAACAACGGCGTGCCGGTCGGGCCGGGCCGCGGCTCGGGCGCCGGCTCGCTGGTCGCGTACGCGCTCGGCATTACCGACCTCGATCCGCTGCGCTACAACCTGCTGTTCGAGCGCTTCCTGAACCCGGAACGCGTGTCGATGCCCGACTTCGACATCGACTTCTGCCAGCACGGCCGCGATCGCGTGATCCAGTACGTGAAGGAGAAATACGGCGCGGACGCCGTGTCGCAGATCGCCACGTTCGGCACGATGGCCGCGAAGGCGGCCGTGCGCGACATCGGCCGCGTGCTCGACCTCGGCTACATGTTCACCGACGGCGTCGCGAAGCTGATCCCGTTCAAGCCCGGCAAGCACGTGACGATCGCCGACGCGATGAAGGAAGAGCCGCAGCTGCAGGAGCGCTACGACCACGAGGACGAAGTCCACCAGCTGCTCGATCTCGCGCAGCGCGTCGAGGGCTTGACGCGTAACGTCGGGATGCACGCGGGCGGCGTGCTGATCGCGCCCGGCAAGCTGACCGATTTCTGCCCGCTGTACACGCAGGGCGACGACGGCGGCGTGGTCAGCCAGTACGACAAGGACGACGTCGAAGCCGTCGGCCTCGTGAAGTTCGACTTTCTGGGTCTCACGACGCTGACGATCCTCGACTGGGCCGAGCGCTACATTCGCCGCCTCGATCCGTCGAAGGCCGACTGGTCGCTCGCGCAGGTGCCGCTCGACGATCCGGCGTCGTTCCAGATCCTGAAGAAGGCCAACACGGTCGCGGTGTTCCAGCTGGAAAGCCGCGGGATGCAGGGCATGCTGAAGGATGCGCAGCCCGACCGCTTCGAGGACATCATCGCGCTCGTGTCGTTGTACCGTCCAGGCCCGATGGACCTGATCCCGAGCTTCTGCGCGCGCAAGCACGGGCGCGAGAAGGTCGACTATCCGGATCCGCGCGTCGAACCCGTCCTGAAAGAGACCTACGGCATCATGGTCTACCAGGAGCAGGTGATGCAGATGGCGCAGATCATCGGCGGCTACTCGCTCGGCGGCGCCGACCTGCTGCGTCGCGCGATGGGCAAGAAGAAGCCCGAGGAGATGGCCAAGCATCGCGAGATCTTCGCCGAGGGCGCGGCGAAGAACGGCCTCACGCGCGAGAAGTCCGACGAAATCTTCGACTTGATGGAGAAGTTCGCGGGCTACGGCTTCAACAAGTCGCACGCGGCCGCGTACGCGCTGCTCGCGTATTACACCGCGTGGCTGAAGGCGCACCATCCGGCCGAATTCATGGCGGCCAACATGACGCTCGCGATGGACGACACCGACAAGGTGAAGATCCTGTTCGACGACTGCGTCGTGAACAACCTCGCCGTGCTGCCGCCGGACATCAACCAGTCGCATTACCGGTTCGAGCCGGTCGCGGAAGCCGACGGCACGCGCTCGCGCACGATCCGCTACGGGCTCGGCGCGGTGA
>NZ_JBYQCG010000231.1:72498-98757 GCF_057837105.1 Burkholderia sp. APQ4-4ca
GAACGGCCTCACGCGCGAGAAGTCCGACGAAATCTTCGACTTGATGGAGAAGTTCGCGGGCTACGGCTTCAACAAGTCGCACGCGGCCGCGTACGCGCTGCTCGCGTATTACACCGCGTGGCTGAAGGCGCACCATCCGGCCGAATTCATGGCGGCCAACATGACGCTCGCGATGGACGACACCGACAAGGTGAAGATCCTGTTCGACGACTGCGTCGTGAACAACCTCGCCGTGCTGCCGCCGGACATCAACCAGTCGCATTACCGGTTCGAGCCGGTCGCGGAAGCCGACGGCACGCGCTCGCGCACGATCCGCTACGGGCTCGGCGCGGTGAAGGGCAGCGGTCAGAACGCGATCGAGGAAATCCTGCGTGCGCGCGAGGAAAAGGCGTTCACCGACCTGTTCGACTTCTGCGAGCGGATCGACCGGCGCGTCGTCAACCGCCGCACGGTCGAGGCGCTGATTCGCGCCGGCGCGTTCGATTCGCTGAACCCGAACCGTGCGCAATTGATCGCGTCGGTGCCGCTCGCGATGGAAGCGGCCGATCAGGCCGAAGCGAACGCGATGCAGGCCGGCCTGTTCGACATGGGCGCCGAGTCGCCGCATGCGCACGCGCTCGTCGACGAACCCGCGTGGGACGACAAGCGCCGCCTGCAGGAAGAAAAGGCCGCGCTCGGTTTCTACCTGTCCGGCCACCTGTTCGACGCGTATCGCACCGAAGTGCGCCGCTTCGTGCGGCAGAAGGTCGGCGACTTGAAGGAAGGGCGCGACAAGCTCGTCGCCGGCATCATCGCGTCGCTGCGCACGCAGATGACCCAGCGCGGCAAGATGCTGATCGCGCTGCTCGACGACGGCTCGGGCCAGTGCGAGATCACGATCTTCAACGAACAGTTCGAGGCGAACAAGGCGCTGTTCAAGGAAGACGAACTGCTGATCGTGCAGGGGCAGGCGCGCAACGACGCGTTTACCGGCGGCATTCGCTTTACCGCCGACACCGTGATGGATCTCGAACGTGCCCGCAGCCGCTATGCGCAGGCCGTGCGGCTGACGATGAACGGCAATGCCGATGCGCTGGCCCTGCGCCGCGTGCTCGAGCCGCACGTGTCGAAGGACGATCCGGCCGCGGCGAACGTGGTCGACGCGCCCGCGCCGCGCGGCGGCGGCCGCGATGGCGGTCGGCGCCCGCAGGCGCCGCTGCCGAACGGGCTCGCGGTCCAGATCCACTACAGCAACGCGCGGGCACAAGGCGAAATGCGCCTGGGCGATGCGTGGCGCGTGAAGCCGAGCGACGTGCTGCTGGCGGAGCTGCGCGCGGCGTTCGACGGCAGCGTCGTCGAAATCACGTACTGAGCGCGCGCTGCTTCGGCGGCGGTCGCGCAGAGGCGGCCCGTCGCATCGCCATCGTGCGGTGCGGCGGGCCGTTTTTACGTGCGGAGGGTGTCGGGGTCTTGGGCTGGCCATCCGGACGCTATACAATCCCGCGCTAACCGTCCGAACGCCGCGCCTGCCGCGGGTTCGCACGGCGAGCGGCGCCGACAGCACACGTAAACAGGGGCGGATCCGTGCGGCGTGCGATAGCGCGCGGCGGGGCAGGCCAGCGGACCAGGATGCCGTGGAACGGCCCGTCCCGACGATAAAAACTGATTGTCACCACACGACCATGGCCAAAGGGAACCCGACGACGCAGCGGATCCTCGTGATCCGGATTGATTTTCTGGGCGACATGCTGTGCACGACGGCGTTTCTCGGCGCGCTGAAAGCACGTTGGCCGGACGCGGAGCTGCATGTGGTCGCGAACCGCTACAACGCGGCCGCGCTGGCCGGAAACCCGGACGTGCACACGATCCACACCTACGTGTACAGCCGACAGTGCGAGCGCAACGACCGTCCCGGGCGGATGCGCGCATTCTTCGACCGGATGCGACTGGTGCGTCGTCTGCGCCGCTTGCGGTTCGATCTCGTGATCGTGCCGAACGGCGGCATGCATCGCAGCAGCATGCAATTCGCGCGCCAGCTTCGCGCGAAGGACTGCCGCTGGCACGATGCCGAGACCGAATTCGACGACCGCAAGCCCGAGCATGTCGCGCAGCGGCCGATGTGCCATGAAGCGTTGTCGGGCTTCCGGCTCGTGCCCGAACTCGGTCGTGCCGATCTCGATCGGCTCGCGCTGTCGGTGCATCCCGATCGCACGCTGCAGGAAACGTGGCATCGGCTGCTCGGCGCGCGCACGAAGCCGCGCGTCGGGCTGTTCGTGTCGAACAAGGCGGTCGAGCGCCGCTGGCCCGCCGACCGTTGGCGCGACCTCGGCGAGCGCCTCGCACCGGTCGCCGACGTGATCGTGTTTCGCGATCCGGCCATCGGCCACGCTGCCGAAGGCGACGTGTGGCGCGACGTGAATGCACGGCATGTCGCGCCTGCGTCGGTCGCCGAGCTGGTGGCGGCCGCGAGCCTGCTCGATGCGATCGTCTCGGCCGACAGCGCGCCCGTGCATATTGCGTCGGCGCTCGGCGTACCGGTGGCCGCCCTGTTCGAGGACCGTCCCGAGAAATACCTGCGCTGGCATCCGCTCGGCGTGCCGCACGTGATCCTGCGCGCGGGCCCGACCGTCGACGCGATCGGTGTCGATGCGGTCGAGCGCGCGGTGCGCCACCTGCTGCCGCCGGCCGGCCATCGCGACGAAGCCGCGGCCGATGCCGCGCTCGCGCAGCCGGCCGCCGCCACGTCACCCGTGATCGCGCCGACCGCCTCGTAGCGTCGTTGCGCAACGCGCAACCGCCGTGCGCGTCATGCGGCCGCGTGCCGCGCGGCGCGCCGCTGGCGGGGCCGCGTCGCGGCGGCCTCGCGCGGCCGGTGCGCGACGCCGCGCCGGCTGCTGCAAAATCCTGTACATTGCCAGCCTTGTTCAGCCAGCTAGACGATCGCCGTGGCCCTGTTTTCTTCCGCCCGTCCGCCCAGAACCATCCTCGTTGCCGCGCCGCGCCGTATCGGCGACGTGTTGCTGACGACGCCACTCGTCCGGTCGCTGAAGGCCCGCTGGCCGGACGCGCAGATCGACATGCTGGTGTTTCGCGGGACCGAGGGCGTGCTCGAGCACAATCCGGACGTGCGGCGCGTGATCGTGGTCGCGCAGCGCGCGGGGTTCGGCGAGCGGCTGCGCGACGCGCTGTCGATGTGGCGCCGCTACGAGCTCGCCTGCGCGGCGCTGAGTTCCGACCGGCCGCGCTTTTACAGCTGGTTCGCCGGCCGCAAGCGGGTCGGCCTCGTCGACCCGAACCGCGTCACGTGGCTCACGCGGATGATGCTGAACGGGATCGCGATCAATCACCATGAATCCGCGCATACGGTCGTCAGTACGCTCGCGCTTGCGCCGGTGATCGGCATCGAGCCGGTGTCCGAGGTCGTCGCGCCCGGCATCGGCGACGATCCCGCGCGGCGCGCGCGTTTCGACGCGTGGCTCGCCGAGTCGCCCGCGATCCGCGCCGGCAAGCCGCTGGTCGTGCTGCATCCGTATCCGATGTTCCGTTACAAGCAATGGCGGCTCGACGGCTGGGTCGACATGATCGGCTGGCTGCGCGAGCAGGGCTTCGCGGTCGCGCTGTCGGGCGGCCCGGCCGATCGCGAGCGCGAGTATGCGGAGCAGGTGGCGACCGAGGCGGGCGGCGACGTGCTGAACCTGGTCGGCCGCCTGACGTTCGGCGAGAGCGCGGAGCTCGTGCGGCGCGCGCGGCTCTTCATCGGGCCCGACACCGGCGCGACGCACGTCGCGGCCGCGACGGGCACCGACACGATCGCGCTGTTCGGGCCGTCCGACCCCGTGCGCTGGGGGCCGTGGCCGCAGCACTGGCCCGCGACCGAGAATCCGTGGGCGCTGCGCGGCTCGGGCAGGCACGGGAACGTGTGGCTGCTGCAAGGGGAGGGCGACTGCGTGCCGTGCCGGCACGAAGGCTGCGAGCGTCATGTCGACAGCCGCAGCGACTGCCTCGTTCATCTCGGGGCGCAGCGCGTGAAGGCCGCGGCGGCCGAGATGCTCGGGCTGAATCCGCCGGGCCCGGCCGACGTCATCGTCGACACGTCGCGGCTGCACCGCGCCGGGTCCGACTGACGCGCGGCAAACGCGCGTTTTCCTCGTTCGCACGGGGCTTGTTTCGCGGCGAGCCCGCGCGGCTCGCCCGCATCGACGGCGGATGCCGCTGCCGCCGAATCCAGCCGGGCAGCGCAGCGGAACGTATGCCGGCGTACGCTACACGCTGCGCCGGATCGCCGACGTCTCGCGCGGCAGCGCTTCGCTGCGTTCGCCGCAACCGAGCAGGATGCCGGCCAGCAGCACGATCAGGTGCCCTTCGGCGAAATCCAGCAGCAGCGAATTCGCGAGACTGCCGATCGCGAAGATCGCGAGCCATGCGAGCAGCAAGTGTCGCGAGCGCGGATCGAGCGCACGGCTGCCGCGCGCGATCTGCACGATCAGATTGACGAACAGCAGCAGGCCGACCGTACCGAGTTGCACGGCCATCAGCAGGTATTCGTTGTGCGGGTTCGACGTGAGCTGGCCTTCGGCGGCCGTCTTGCCGGCCGTGAGCTTCTCGAATTCGGATTCGAGGCCGCCCGCGCCGTAGCCGATCACGGGGCGCTGGCGATACAGCTCGAGCCCCTTCTTGTACCACTCGAGGCGCAGCCCGGTCGACGTGGCCGCATCGCTTTGCCGGTATTGCTGAACTTCCGTCACGACCTTCGTCAGCCGGCCGTTGTGAACCGTGCATGCCGCAACCACGAGCGCGACGCCCGCCAATACGAGCGTGCCGGCGGCAAGCCCTGCGCGCAGGGCGGACTGTCGGCGCAGCAACAGCACGAAACGCACCGCGACGACGAGGATCAGCAGCAGCGCGATGACCTGCCCCGTGCGTCCCTGCAGCATCACGAACACGTTGACGAGCGACCACGCGGCGATGCCCGCGTAAGACGCGCGCGACAACGCGGTGCGGGCCGCCAGCGCGAGATCGGCCGCCTGGTAGAACAGCAGCGCGCCGAACATGCCGGCCGCGATGTGGTTCTTGAACACCCACGCGCGCGACAGCGGCAGCTGGGTCGCATGCGCCGGCCCGATCGCGGTGAGCCCGAGATAATTGGTCGTCGACAGCAGCAGGATCACGCACAGCGTGCCGAACCAGCAGCGCCGCACGATCGGCGCCCAGTTCGAATGACGGAACGCGAGCGCGGCGAACGGCAGCAGCAGCAGCTTGTCGTACTTCGCGACCCAGTTCCACGCCTTGTTATGCGGCGCGACCGTATAGCTGACGCTCACGGCCAGCGCGACCAGGATCAGCAGCGCCGCGAGCGAAGCCGGGTCGGCGACGAACGAGCGCAGGTCGCGCCAGAATTCGGGGGAAATCACGAGCGCGGCGGCGAACAGCCCGCAGAACACGTTGGTCAGCGCGGTCGAAACCGGCACCATGCAGAGCGCGGCGACGGCGAATGCGCGGGCGGCGGTCAAGCGCCGCGTGGCGGGAGCGGAAAACGAAAGCATCGGAACCTGTCGTATGGACGAATGCGGCTTGTGGGCATCTGCACCGTGCCGCGTGTCCCGGCGGGGAGACCCGGGACGAACGGCGCAGTATACGCGAAGCCGGGCGGGTTTCCGTGCGGTTTTCGGGGCCCGATCAGCTGAATGCGCGCTTGATCCGCGAGCGCAACAGCGCGCGCTTGAGGCGGCCTTCCACCGCCGGTGTATCGAGCGCGATCTGCGTGCCGACCGGCTCGCCGCGATGCAGGTAGTAGCGGTCGAACGTCGCCTGCGTCATGCCCCATTTGTTCAGGAACTGGCGGCGGCCGTCGTTCTTGACGATCTTGCCGGTGCTCTTCTGCTGGAAGTGGTACACGAGGCTGTCGCCGACGCCGACGAAGATCCGGCAGCCGGCGTCCCAGAATTTCATCGAGAAGTCGTTGTCGCTGCTCATGCCCGGCGACAACTCGCTGCTGTAGCCGCCGATGCGGTTCCACCAGTCGCGGTGCACGAGCGTCGGCGGCCAGGTCGAGCCGAGCCAGTCCGCGCGCGCGAGCTTCGGGGCCGCGGCGACGAGGCCCGCCGCGTCGAACTGCTCGGCGTCGCGGCCGAAATTGCTGACGACCACGCACGGGTTGCGCGTGTCGACCGGCTCGACCATCGTGCCCGACAGCATGAACAGGTCGGTCGGCATCCGTTGGATACGGCGCACGAGTGCCGTGTCCCAGCCCGGGCAGCAGAACATGTCGTCGTTCATGTAGACGACGTAGTCGCGCGTGGCGCGCGCGGCGGCGAGGTTGACCGCATGGCAGATGCCGATGTTGGCCGGCGACGCGGTGTGTTCGATCCCTTCGTCGCGCACCCAGTCGAGCGTGCCGTCCGAGCCGTCGTTCACGTGCACGATGATCTGGTGGTCGTACGCGGAATGCCGGCGCAGGCTGTCGACGACGAGCTTCAGGTACGGCAGGTTGTTCCAGGTCGGAATGATGATGGAGAACATGGCGGTCGGGTTCGGTGGTCGTCGTGACGGGCGGCGCGCGGCGCAGCCGCCCGGGCGGGCACGCGCGGTGCGCGCAACCCGGCATTGTAACGCCGGGCCGGCCGCGCACCGGGCGGGCGCCTAGCGGGCCGGCTCGTGACCGAGCTTCAGGAAGCGGTAGTACACGGTTTCCGCGTTGAACACCGCGATCATGAAGCCCGCGCGGCCGTCGAGGAACCCGCGCCGCAGCACGTAGGTGCGCACGAACGCCCACGCGCCGCGGCCGAGCGCCTTGCCGAAGCCGCCGCGCTGGCCGGCCGCGCGGCGCTGGCGCGCGCCGGCCGTCGAATACGCGTCGAGCTTGCGCACGACCGTTTCGAAATCCTCGTACGAGTAGTGCATCAGCTTGCCGGTCAGTCGCTGCGCGGCGGTATCGAACACGAGGCGCTCGTGCACGAGGTCGTCCGAGAACCGCGCGGCGCCGCGCCGGAACAGCCGCGGCACCCAGTCCGGATACCAGCCACTGTGGTGGATCCACTGGCCGCAGAAGCTCGACAGCCGGTCGAGCGCGTAGACCTGCGCGGCCGGCGCGCGGATCGCGTCGCGGATCGACTGCGCGAGTTCCGGCGTGACGATTTCGTCGGTATCGAGCGACAGGATCCAGTCGGTGCCGAGCGCGTCGAGCGCGCGATTCTTCTGCGGGCCGAAGCCCGGCCAGTCGCGCTCGACGATCACGCGCGCGCCGTGCGCCTGCGCGATCGCGACGGTATCGTCGGTGCTGCCGCCATCGATGACGACGACGTCGTCGGCGAACGACAGCGCATCGAGACACTGCGCGAGCCGCGCCGATGCGTTGAGGGCGATGAGGGCGACGCCGAGGGAGGGTTCAGCCATGAAATCGTCGGAAAGGCGGAGAAAACGGTGAGCGGCAGTATACCTTCGGCCCGGCCGCGGCCCGCATCGGCGACGGGCGTGCCCGCGGGGCGGTGCAGCTATAATGTTGAGCCCTTTCCGGCACCCGCCCGGCAGGGCGCACCCCCGGGCGGCCACGCGCCGGGCGCCGCATCGCGGCTCAAGAAGGATTGCCTTGGAAACCCAGAACACTCTTCGCAAACCGATGGACGGCACCGGCACCTCGCCGGTCACGGTCCTCAAGCGCCTGTGGCCGTACATCCGGCCGCTCATCGGCATCGTGGTGCTCGCCGTGATGACGATGGGCGTCGTCGCGGCCACCGAAGCCGGCATTCCGGCGCTGCTCAAGCCGCTGCTCGACCACGGCTTCGGCTCGCACGGCAGCGACAGCGCGAAATGGTACGTGCCGATCGCGGTGATCGGCCTCGCGCTGGTGCGCGGTGTATCGCAGTACACGTCGAATTACCTGCTCAACTACGTATCGAACCGCATCCTGCTGCAGTTGCGGCTCGAGATGTTCCAGCGGATGCTCCACACGGGCGCGTCGTTCTTCCAGCGCGAAACCGCGAGCACGGTGATCAACGCGATCGTGTTCGAGGTCAACCAGATCCTGTCGGTGCTGACCGGCGTGATGGTCACGCTCGTGCGCGACTCGCTGACGGTGATCTTCCTGCTCGGCTACCTGTTCTACCTGAACTGGCGGCTCACGCTGATCGTCGCGGTGATCCTGCCGGGCATCGGCTGGCTCGTCAGCAAGATCAACCGCCGGCTGCGCCGCCTGAACCGCGAGCACCAGACGCTGACCAACGAGCTGTCGTACATCGTCGAGGAGACGGTCGGCGGCTACAAGGTCGTCAAGGTGCACAACGGCGAAGCGTACGAGATGGACCGCTTCACGACGATGAGCAAGCGCCTGCGCGGCTATGCGATGCGCATGACGATCTCGGGCGGCCTCGCGCAGCCGCTCACGCAGTTCCTCGCGTCGATCGCGCTCGCGGTCGTGATCACGATCGCGGTCGTGCAGTCGTCGAACGACCAGACGACGGTCGGCGGCTTCGTCGCGTTCGTCACGTCGATGCTGCTGGTGATCTCGCCGCTCAAGCACCTGATCGACGTCAACCAGCCGCTGCAGCGCGGGATGACGGCCGCCGAGCTGATCTTCGGGCTGATCGACGAGCCGGCCGAGCCGCAGGGCGGCGGGCGGCCGCTGTCGCATGCACGCGGCGAGATCGAGTTCCGCGCGGTGTCGTTCGATTACGGCGCGGCCGAACGGCCGACGCTCGACCGCATCTCGTTCAAGGTCGCGCCGGGTGAGATGATCGCGCTGGCCGGCCCGTCCGGGAGCGGCAAGACGACGCTCGTGAACCTGCTGCCGCGCTTCTTCGATCCGACGGGCGGCACGATCCGGGTCGACGGCGTGCCGGTTGCCGACTACGACCTCCACGCGCTGCGCAGCCAGATGGCGATGGTCAGCCAGGACGTCGTGCTGTTCAACGACACGATCGCCGCGAACGTCGCCTACGGGCAGACGCCCGATCGCGCGCGCGTGCAGGCCGCGCTCGAGGCAGCGAACCTCGCCGACGCGGTCGCCGCGATGCCCGACGGGCTCGATACGCTGGTCGGCGGCAACGGGATGCGGTTGTCCGGCGGCCAGCGCCAGCGGCTCGCGATTGCGCGCGCGATCTACAAGGACGCGCCGATCCTGATTCTCGACGAAGCGACGTCGGCGCTCGATTCGGAGTCGGAGCGCCACGTGCAGGCCGCGCTCGAGCGGCTGATGGAGGGCCGCACGACACTGGTGATCGCGCACCGGCTGTCGACGATCGAGCGCGCGGACCGCATCCTCGTGCTCGAGTCCGGCAAGATCGTCGAAGAGGGTAGCCACGACGAACTGCTGCGTCACGGCGGCCTCTACGCGCACCTGCACCGGATCCAGTACCAGCAGCAGGCGGCGTGACGCACGATCAGGCGGCCGCGATGCCGTGTGCTAGTCTTCATCGGGCAGTCCCGGTCGTTTCTTGTTCGACGTGACACCACGGAGGGAAGGACAATGAAGAGGATGCACGGCATGATGCTGGCCGCACTGATCGCGGCCGGCTGCGCCGCCACCGCGGCGATGGCGCAGGATCACGGCAATCGCGATGACCGCGGCGGCCCCGGCATGCATCGCGGCCATGGCCCGAAACACGTGCCGCCCGGCCACGCGATGCATCGCGAAGACGACGTGCCGCCGCGCTGGGCCGACGGGCCGCGCCGCGACTGGCACAAGGGCGACCGGCTGCCGGCCGAGTTCCGCGATCGCCAGTACGTGGTCGACGACTGGCGCGGCTACCACCTGAGTGCGCCGCCGCGCGGCTATCACTGGGTCGGCGTCGGCGGCGACTACCTGCTCGTGCAGATCGGCTCGGGCATCGTGCTGCGGGTGGGTCCGTAACCAAGTCCGCAACCCGGTCCGTACCCGTTACTCAGCATTCAGATCGTTCATCCGGCTGCCGGGCGCGTTGCCCGGCGCCGCGTCACTTCGCCGCCGCGCGGCGGAACCAGCGTCGCTCGATTCTCGACATCACCCAGCACACGCCCAGCGCGCACACCGTGCCGAGCGTCACTTCGCCGAGCCGGATCAGCGGAACGTCCCACAGCGGGCCGTTGCCCGGGAACAGCAGCACGATCGTCGCGGTCACGCCGCCGAGCCGTGCCGCGCTGCCGATGTTCAGGCACCAGCAGCAGACGATCACGACCGCGACCGTGATCGCATACGCGACGAGGCGATCGCCGCCCAACGCCGCACCGGCGAAGCCCAGGACGCCGCCGACCATCGCGCCGATGAACTGGTCGCGCGACAGCGACATCGTGTCCGAATAGTTGTGCTGCGTGACGGCGATCGCGGTGATCGCCGCCCACACCGCCTGCTCGCTGTGCATCGCGCGGCCGATCGCATACGCGAGGCACGCGCCGCAGACGGCCTGCACCGCCATCAGCCCGCCTTGCGCGAGCCGCTCGCTGAATGACAGCCCCTTGAACAGATCGAAGATCGACTGCTGGATCTGCTGGCGGGCTTCGTTGAGTGTCCTGATCGTATCCATCGTGCATCGGCGAAGAAACGGGTAGCGGCGGCGCGCCGCCGTCAATGCGCCTGTTCGGGCGAGGCGGCCGCCGGTTCATCGGTCGTCGCATCGCCGTTGTCGACGCGCGTCTCGGGCATCACGAGCCAGACCAGCAGCACCGCGAGCGCGCCTGCCGCGGCGAGCCCGAAGAAACTGACCGCGTTGCCGAAGTGATCGGCGACGTAGCCGGCCACGGCCGTGCTGAGCGTCGCGCCGATCCCGGCCGCGAGCCCGAACAGCCCGATACACAGGTTGTAGCGACCCTTGCCGCCCGCGACGTCGGCCGCGATCAGCGGCAGCATCACCCCGAACACGGCCGCGCTGATGCCGTCGAGCATCTGCACGGGCACGAGCAGGTACGGGCTGCTGACGCCGGCGAACAGCAGCGCGCGCACCGGCAGCGCGGAGAAGCCGAGCAGCAGGATCGGCCGGCGTCCCCAGCGCTGCGCGGAGCGGCCGACCCACGGCGACAGCATCGCGACGATCGCCTGCGGCACGATGATGCACGCGGCGATCACGAGTTGCACGTTCTCGCCCATTCCGGCCGTGACTTCGCCGGCCGCGAGGTTCAGCATCGCGGCGTTCGACAGGTGGAACAGCACGACGCAGGCCGCGAAGATCAGCATCCGGCGGTCGCGCAGCAGTTCGAGCAGCGTTTCGCGCTCGCCGGCTTCGTCGACGTCGTCGGGCTTCGACGACTGCGGAATCACCTGGTGCGTCGGCTGGATCATCGCGAGCGCGAACAGCGCGGGCAGCGCCAGCACGGCGGTCAGCCAGAACACCGCGCGCGCGGAGAAGTATTCGCCGGTGAGCCCCATCAGGCCCGCCGCGACCGCGCTGCCGATCGACGCCCAGCGCGCGTTGCGGCCGAGCCGGTCGCCGAGGTCGGCGCGGCCGACGAGCGAGAACGAGATCGCGGCCATCGCCGGCACCAGCATGCAGCTGGCAAAGCCGTGGAACACCTCGGCGGCGATCACCGGCACGATCGTCGGGCTCGACGCGAGCAGCACCGCGGACAGGATGATGGCCGCGATCGCCCACGCGGCCGCGCCTTTCTTGTTCTTCAGCGCATCGACGGCCGCGCCGCCCGGCACCTGGCTGACCATCGCGCTGATCGTGCCGATCGACAGCACCATGCCGATCTCGCCCTGCGTCCACTTGTGCGACGCGAGGTAGGACGCGATGAACGGACCGAACCCGGTTTGAACGTTTGCAACGAAAAAGTTGAGCCAGTCGAGGGCCCGGAGACTGCGAACGCTGACGGAATGCTGGATCGTCATCGGGTGGCACTCGCAGACGAAGCCGGCACCGCCGCCGCCGGGGCAACGGGCGGAAAGACCGCGACGATCGGCTTGTCGGCCGCGTACGGCGGCGCTGCCTTGATCTGTGCGTCGTTCAGGTCGAGCTGCGGGTGCAGCGCCTTGTCGCGCGTGACGAAGCGCAGCGCGCCCCAGCTCGCGGCGATCGAACGGCGGTCGGTATTGACGAGGCCGCCGAGGTCGAGCACGACGGCCTGCGGCTGCGCGCCGCGGTCGATCAGCACGTCGACGATGCGGCCGATCTTCGTGCCGTTCGGGCGCTCGACTTCGCTGTCGAGCATCGGCAGCCGCGTCGCCGGCGACGCCGCGGCCGAGCCCGACAGCGGCACGGCCTTGGGCCGTGCGGCCGGCGGCAGGTCGCCCGACGGCACGTCGAGCACGATCGGCTCCTGTTTGCCGCCCGGCGTGAAGCGGAACACGTTCCACGGGAAGATGACCTTGCGGTCGCCAATGCCCATGAAACCCTGCAGGTTGACGATCATCTCGCGCGGCTTGCCGCCCGCGTCGACCACCATGTCGACCGCGCGGCCGACCACCTTGCCGTTGCGGCGCGCGACTTCGCTGTCGAGCAGCGCATGGATCTGGGTGCGGTCGAGCGCGCGCGTCGCGACGAGCGGCGGGGGCGGAGGCGGCGGTGGGGTCGGCGATTCGGGGCGCTGCACGGGCTTCGGCCGCGTCACCTCGCGGTGCGGCTTCTTCGGCGCTTCCGGTTCCTCCGGTTGCGTCGGCGGGGGCACCGGCGGCATCGTCAGCGGCTCGCCGGCGGTTTCCTCGACAGGCTCGACGAGCGCCTCGCTGATCGGCGCGGGCGGGTTCTGGACCGGCAGCAGCCCGCAGCCGGACAGCAGCGCGGCGACGGCGACGATCAGGAAAACCGTCGAGGACGGCAACGACTTGCAGGATGCGGGAAACGGGAGTCCGCCGCTCATTGACACTCACTCCATGGGTCGGGGCGGCCCGAGGGCACGCGGCTGGCGATGGATGGCGGGTGCGGGCGGCGCACCACGCGAGGGTGAGAGTTTAACGTGTCTTGCTTTCAGGACCGATTTCGATGGCGGGTTGCAGGGCGATCGTCGGGAAAAGGAAGGGATCGGAGGCCGGTCGGCGGGCGGGCTGCGGCGCCTGATCGACGACGATGCGGGCGCCGGCGCCGCTACCGTCGGTGCGTTGGCTCAACGCGCCGAGCTGCCGCACGCGGACAGCAACGACAGCGCCGCAACGCCGGCGGCCATCATGATCATGCTGCAGAAACGACGTCGATCTGGCCCGCCGTGGTGGCGGGCAGGCGCCGCCTGAAGCAGCGTGAACCCAGGAAATCAGGCGTCCGGATACCACGCGTCGGCGAATTCGCTGACCTGGACGTCCTTCAGTTCCGGACGGGCGGCCAGCCACCCGCGCACGAGCTCGCGATCGGCGTCGGTCGTCGTGCCGCGCGGCGCGCCGGAGATCACGTACGCGCCGATGCCTTCGTCCGCGGACGCGACGGTCAGCAGCCCGTTCGCTTCGACGAAATCGATGAACGCATCGATCAACTGGCCGCGCTCGAGGTCGGTCATGTCGTTGCGGTAATGCGCGGTGGCGTTGAACGAGAGTTCCTGGAATTCGCCGATGTGGAGTTTCTTGCGCTGGCGGCGGTTGTGGCCTTGGCTCATGGTGTGTGGTGAATGAATGAGAGGTGAGAAAGGATAGCGCGGCGGATGGCGCGGGCGCCCTGTCGACATGCTGCATGGGTGAGGCTGGCGGCGAAAGCGGGCGTATCGCGGGACCGTTCTCGAAACTGTTCTTAAACAATTGCGCGATTCGCCTGTCGCCGTGCGGCCTGGTCAAGCGGCCTATTGCACGCCTGACCGAATGATACAGGGACGGCGAGCGTGTTCGGCTTTGCTAAGGTCTGCGGTCATTCGAACCGCCACGAGGGCCGTATGTCGGACAATCGCTATTCGTATGAGGGGCGCGAGAATCTCACGCCGGGGGATCTGTTTTTCTGGGTTGCGGTGAAACAGGTTTGCAAACGGTTTGGCTTTCACGACCTTGGAGCTGCGGCTGCCGTGCTATTGGGGCAGAACGATGTACCGGTTCCCGGCAAGCCGCGCGGCGCAGTGGCCGGCACCTCCGTTGCGTCGCTTGCGGCGCGCAAAGCGCTGCCGTTCAACGTCGGGATTCGGATGCCGACCATCACGAAAGCCGGTGCTGGTGGTATGCGGATCGCGACGACTCGTAACCTCGGTGCATTCGTCGGCGTGCAGTGCCTGTTGTCGGCACTATTCATGCTCGCCACGGATGCGGCGGTCGTCATGTGGAATACGGTGCGGGTCTACAACAGCATTGCAAAACCGGAAGACAGGGTACTCTGATATGACTGACACGGCATGGGATCGGCTCGAGGCATTTGCTCGGGAGGAGTTAGGGCGTCCGCTTTTTGGCGGTCCGCTGAAGCTGTCACGTTCAAGCCGGATGGAAGAGGACCTTCGCATCACGGGAATTGACGCGATCGAATTTATCGACAAGTGGGGCGAGACCTTCGGGATCGATGTAGAGCACTTCCCGTATCAGCGATACATCGGCCCGGAAACGCTCGATATGGTCAGAACGTTCCTTGGGCTGTTTTCGTCGAAATATCGTGACCCGGAACTTGTGCCCCTGACACTCGGCATGCTGGAAGAAGCGATGCGTCTCGGCCGGTGGGATACCGAAGCGATCGAGTGTTTCGCACGGGAAGAGGGCCGTGCGGAATAGCCGTTCACCACATTGAATGCAGGTTGCGCGAAATACCTCCCATGCCGGGCCGAAATCGCGCAACCGCCAAAGAACGCACCGTCACATCAGCACGATGTCGTACTGCTCCTGGCTCAGGTTCGACTCGACCTGCAGCGACACCGGTTTGCCGATGAAGTCGATCAGCATCGCCAGATGCTGCGATTCTTCGTCGAGGAACAGGTCGATCACCTGCTGCGCGGCGATCACGCGAAACTCGCGCGGATTGAACTGCCGCGATTCGCGCAGGATCTCGCGCAGGATGTCGTAGCACACGGTGCGCGACGTCTTCACCTGGCCCTTGCCCTGGCAGGTCGGGCACGGTTCGCACAGCACGTGCGCGAGCGATTCGCGCGTGCGCTTGCGCGTCATCTCGACGAGCCCGAGCTGCGAGAAGCTGTTGACCGTCACGCGCGTGCGGTCGCGCGACAGCGCCTTCTTCAGCTCGGACAGCACCGCGTCGCGATGCTCGGCATTCTCCATGTCGATGAAGTCGATGATGATGATCCCGCCGAGGTTGCGCAGCCGCAGTTGCCGCGCGATCGTATGCGCGGCCTCGAGGTTTGTCTTGAAGATCGTGTCGTCGAAGTTGCGCGCGCCGACATAGCCGCCCGTGTTCACGTCGATCGTCGTCATCGCCTCGGTCTGGTCGATCATCAGGTAACCACCCGACTTCAGGTCGACGCGGCGCGACAGCGCGCGCTGGATCTCCGTCTCGATGTTGTACAGGTCGAACAGCGGCCGCTCGCCGGTGTAGTGATGCAGCTTCGGGCTCACGGCCGGCGTGAACTCGCCCGCGAATTCCGACAGGCGCTGGTAGGTTTCGCGCGAATCGACCTGGATGCGCGTCGTGTCGTCGTTCGCGAAATCGCGCAGCACGCGCTGCGCGAGATCGAGATCCTGGTACAGCAGGCTCGTCGCCGGCAGCCGCTGCGCCTGCGCGACGATCGTCGCCCAGGTCTTGCGCAGGTACGCGACGTCGCCGGCCAGTTCGTCGGAGGTCGCATCCTCGGCGATCGTGCGCACGATGTAGCCGCCTTTCTCGTCCGGCGGAATCACGGCGGTCAGGCGCGCACGCACGGCCTCGCGCTCGGCCTCGCTCTCGATCTTCTGCGAGATGCCGATATGCGGCTCCTGCGGCAGGTAGACGAGCGTGCGGCCCGCGATGCTGACCTGCGTCGACAGCCGCGCGCCTTTCGTGCCGATCGGATCCTTGATCACCTGCACCATCAGCGTCTGGCCTTCGAACACGATCTTCTCGATCGGCTGGTGCGGCACGGCCGACTGCGGCTCGCCCGCGAGCCGCGGATGCCAGATGTCGGCGACGTGCAGGAACGCCGCGCGCTCGAGGCCGATGTCGATGAACGCCGACTGCATGCCGGGCAGCACGCGCACGACCTTGCCGAGATAGATGTTGCCGACCCGCCCGCGCGACAGCGTCCGCTCGACGTGAAGCTCCTGCACCGCACCTTGCTGGACGAGTGCGACGCGCGTTTCCTGCGGCGTGAGGTTGATCAGGATTTCTTCGTTCATGGTGCGGTTCAGAAGGCGACGCGTGCGGTACGCAGCAGCGCGGCAGTCTCAAAAAGGGGCAGACCCATGATACCTGAATGGGATCCGTCGATTCGCTCGATGAATTCGGCCGCGCGGCCCTGGATCGCGTACGCGCCGGCCTTGCCGAACGGCTCGCCGGTGTCGACGTAGCGCGCGAACGCGTCGCGCGGTGCGTTTGAAAAGCGTACCGACGAGCGCGACAGCGCGGGCGGCAGCAGGTCGCCGTCGGCGCCGATCACGGCGACGGCGGTCAGGACTTCGTGTTCGCGGCCCGCGAGGCGGGTGAGCATCGCGAGCGCATCGCCGGCGTCGGCCGGTTTGCCGAGGATCGCGCCGTCGATGGTCACCGTGGTGTCCGCAACGAGCACCGGCGCGGCCGGCTTGCCGCTCGCGACGAGGCGCGCACGCGCGGCCTCGGCCTTCGCGACGGTCACGCGCCGCACGTACGCGTCGGCGGCTTCGCCGGGCAGTTCGGCCTCGAGCGCCTCGGCGTCCTCGTCGGGGCGCGGCAGCAGCAGCTCGAAGCGTACGCCGATCTGCAGCAGCAGCTCCTGGCGGCGCGGGCTTTGCGAAGCGAGGTAAAGAATCGGGAAAAGCGCGGGGGGCGTGCTGGACGGCATGGTGTCGTTATCTCGTTGAGCGCGCGCGGCGCGCGTCTCGAGGACGGCACGTCATGCGCGGTGGTAGGGGTGATTCTGCGTGATGCTCCACGCCCGGTAAAGCTGTTCGGCGAGCAGCACGCGCACCATGCCGTGCGGCAGCGTCATGCTCGAGATGCGCAGCAGCACGTCGGCGCGCGCTTTCAGCTCCGGATCGAGCCCGTCGGCGCCGCCGATCACGAACGCGACGTCGCGGCCGTCCTGCTGCCAGCCGGGCAGCGCCTGCGCGAGCTGCATCGTGGTCCAGTCGCGGCCGCGCTCGTCGAGCGCGACGAGGCGCGCGCCCTTCGGCAGCGCGGCCTCGATCTTCTGCCGCTCGGCCGCCATCACGCTTTCGGCGCTGCGGCCGCCCGAACGCAGTTCAGGCTTGATTTCGCGCAACTCGATGCGCAGTTCGGGCGGCATCCGCTTCGTGTATTCGTCGAAGCCGGATGCGATCCAGCCCGGCATCTTGTGGCCGACCGCGAGGATGAAAAGCTTCATCGGGACACGCGCGACGGCTTAACGGCGGCGGGCGGCCGTCTTGCGCGCCGGGCGTGCGGGCGCTTCTTCCTCTTCCTCGTCGTCTTCGCTCGCCGTCGCGAAGCCGTTGCCCTTGCCGCCGCCGAGCTTCATCCGCACGGGCTTGTCGCCCCAGATTTCCTCGAGGTTGTAGTACTGGCGCAGTGCCGGTTGCAGGATGTGCACGACCGCGTCGCCGCAGTCGACCAGCACCCATTCGCCGGTGTCCTCGCCTTCGGAGCTGACGACGTCGCCGCCGGCTTCCTTGACCTTGTCGCGCACGTTCGACGCGAGCGCCTTGGTCTGGCGGTTGGAGGTGCCCGAGGCGACGACCACGCGGTCGAACAATTCGGTCAGGTGGCTGGTGTTGAACACCTTGATGTCTTGCGCCTTGACGTCTTCGAGGGCGTCGACGATCACGCGCTGCAGTTTGCGAATATCCATGGATTCAGGAATGGTAGAGGCGATGTTGAAGAATATAGGCCCATACGGCGGCCGGCACATGTTCGGCCGACGCGTCGGGCATTCGCGCATGGCGTGCGATGCATTCGCGCAGGTGCGTGCGGATGTCGGTCGCGGCGATGTCGAACGAAAGGGTCGTATCGATCAGCAGGCGCCCCGCCGGCGTGGCCTTGAGCACGTCGGCGCCGGCCTGCCGCGCGGCGATTTCCCGCGCGACGTCCGGCGGCGCCGCGCCGAGCTCGAAGCCCGGGCGCGTCGACACGCCGATGTGCGCGTAGTCGAACAGCGTGCGCCAGTCGCGCCACGTATCGAGGCGCACGAGCTGGTCGGCGCCGATCAGCAGCGACAGCGACGCATCCGGGCCGATCCGCTCGCGCCAGCGCGCGAGCGTCTCGACCGTGTAGGTCGGGCCGGTGTGCTCGATCTCGTCGGTGGCGACGGTCACGGTCACGCCCGGCAGCACGAGCGAATCCGCGGCCGCGCGCGTCATCGCGAGCCGGTGCTCGGCGGCCGACACGTCGCGCTTCTGGTACGGCTGCCCGGCGGGCAGCAACACGAGTTCGGTCAGCTCGAGCAGCGCGGCGAACCGGCGCGCGAGCGCGAGATGGCCGTCGTGGATCGGGTCGAAGGTGCCGCCCAGCAAGCCGATACGACGCGGCAGCGGGGCGGGGCGGGTGGTGGTGTCCAGAAACGCGTCCTTTCGTTGGGGGCAGCGGGGCGCGCGGGCTCAGACCCAGTCGCGCGGCACGAGGAAGTCGCTATACAGGCGCGCTTCCGGCGAGCCCGGCTCGGGTTGCCAGTTGTAGCGCCAGTTCGCGACCGGCGGCATCGACATCAGGATCGACTCGGTCCGGCCGCCGCTTTGCAGACCGAACAGCGTGCCGCGATCGAACACGAGGTTGAATTCGACGTAGCGGCCGCGGCGGTAGGCCTGGAAGTCGCGCTCGCGCTCGCCGTACGGCAGCTCGGCGCGGCGCTCGACGATCGGCAGGTAAGCGTGCAGGAACGCATCGCCGACGCTTTGCATCATGTCAAACGAGCGTTCGAAACCGGGCTCCGAGAAATCGTCGAAGAAGATCCCGCCGATGCCGCGCGTTTCGTTGCGGTGCTTCAGGAAGAAATAGTCGTCGCACCATTGCTTGAAGCGCGGGTAGAGCTCGACGCCGAACGGGTCGAGCGCATCCTTGCAGGTCTGGTGGAAATGCCGTGCGTCGTCCTCGAAACCGTAAACCGGTGTCAGATCCATGCCGCCGCCGAACCAGAACACGGGGGCTTCACCCGGTTTCGTCGCGATCAGCATCCGCACGTTCATGTGCACGGTCGGGCAGTACGGATTGCGCGGGTGCAGCACGAGCGACACGCCCAGCGCCTCGAAGCCGCGGCCCGCGAGTTGCGGGCGCGCCGCGCTCGCCGACGGCGGCAGCGCGTCGCCCGCGACGTCGGAAAAGCCGATTCCAGCGCGTTCGAACACGCGGCCGCCTTCGAGAATCCGCGTGCAGCCGCCGCCGCGCAGGCGTTCGGCCGGCCCGCGCTGCCACGTGTCGGTCGCGAGCGGCGTGCCGTCGAGCGCGCCGAGCGCGTCGGCGATGCGTGTCTGCAGGCCCTGGAGATACGTGCGCACGCGCGTCACGTCGTAGGTCGAATCGGTCATGTCTGGACTGGCTGCCCCCACCCTGAGCGGGGGCCGTAAAAAAAGCGTCTGCCGGGCATTCTATCGAACCCCGGCAGAGGGGCCGCCGCCGCAAGGGCGCGGGGCGGCGAGGGCGACGTCACGCGCTCTTGCGGTTGAGCGCGCGAAAGCCGATGTCGCGGCGGTACTGCATGCCTTCGAAATTGATCTGGTTGATCGTGTCGTACGCATGCTGCTGCGCTTCGCGCACCGAATCGGCGAGGCCGACCACGCACAGGACGCGGCCGCCTGAGGTGACCAGCTTGTCGCCTTCGGCGAGCGTCGTGCCGGCATGGAACGTCACGGCCTGTTCGGTTTCGGCCGGGATTCCGTTGATGCGATCGCCCTTGCGCGGCGCGTCCGGGTAACCGTGCGCGGCCAGCACGACGCCGAGCGCGGTGCGGCGATCCCAGTCGAGCTCGACGGTGTCGAGCGTGCCCGCGATCGCCTGCTCGACGACCTTCGAGAAATCGCTCTTCAGGCGCGCCATGATCGGCTGCGTTTCCGGGTCGCCCATCCGGCAGTTGAACTCGAGCGTGCGCGGATTGCCTTCCTTGTCGATCATCAGGCCCGCGTACAGGAAGCCCGTGAAACGGATGCCGTCCTTCTCCATCCCGCGCACGGTCGGCATGATGATCTCGCGCATCACGCGTGCGTGCATCTGCGGCGTGACGATCGGCGCGGGCGAATACGCGCCCATGCCGCCGGTGTTCGGGCCGCGATCCTCGTCGAGCAGGCGCTTGTGATCCTGGCTGGAAGCCAGCGCCAGCGCATGCTTGCCGTCGACCATCACGATGAAGCTCGCTTCCTCGCCATCGAGGAATTCCTCGATCACGACGCGCGCGCCGGCATCGCCGAGCTTGTTGCCCGACAGCATCATGTCGACGGCCGCATGGGCCTCTTCGAGCGTCATCGCGACGACGACGCCCTTGCCGGCCGCGAGGCCGTCGGCCTTCACGACGATCGGCGCACCCTTCGCGTCGATGTACGCGTGGGCGGCGGCCGCATCGGAGAAGGTCTCGTAGTCGGCCGTCGGAATGTTGTGGCGCTTCATGAACGCCTTCGCGAAATCCTTCGAGCTTTCGAGCTGCGCGGCTTCGCGGGTCGGGCCGAACACCTTCAGGCCGCGCGCGCGGAACAGATTGACGATGCCGGCCGCGAGCGGTGCTTCCGGCCCGACGAGCGTGAACGCGACGCCTTCGCGTTCCGCGAAATCGGCGAGTTCGTCGAGCGCCGTGATGTCGACGTTCTTCAGACGCTCGTCCTGCGCCGTGCCGCCATTGCCGGGCGCGACGTAGACCATCTGGACGCGCGGCGATTGCGCGAGCTTCCACGCCAGCGCATGTTCGCGGCCGCCGGAACCGACGACGAGTAGTTTCATGGGATTCCCCGCAGACTAGAAAACAGGGCGGCCGGCACGCTCAGGCGCGCCGGCCGCGAAATCGGTCGGGCCGCCGTCGCAATATTGCGCACGGCGGCCGGCATCTCATTCCTCGACGATGACGGCGTTCGTATACACGTCCTGCACGTCGTCGAGGTTCTCGAGCGCGTCCAGGAGCTTCTGCATCTTCGCCGCGTCGTCGCCGGTGAATTCGACTTCGTTCTGCGGCTTCATCGTCACTTCGGCGAGTTCGGCCTTGAAGCCGGCGGCTTCGAGCGCGTCCTTCACCGCCGAGAACGCCTGCCAGTCGCACAGCACTTCGATCGAGCCGTCGTCGTTCGTGTTCACGTCGTTCGCGCCGGCTTCGAGCGCGGCTTCCATCAGCGCGTCTTCCGACGTGCCGGGCGCGAACAGGAACTGGCCGACGTGATCGAACATGAACGCGACCGAGCCGTCGGTGCCCATGTTGCCGCCGAACTTCGAGAACGCGTGGCGCACTTCCGCGACCGTGCGGGTGCGGTTGTCGGTCAGCGTGTCGACGATGATCGCCGCGCCGCTGATGCCGTAGCCTTCGTAACGGATTTCTTCATAGTTCGCGCCGTCCGCGCCGCCGACGCCGCGGTCGATCGCGCGCTTGACGTTGTCCTTCGGCATGTTCGCGTCGGCCGCCTTGTCGACCGCGAGACGCAGGCGCGGGTTCGAGTTGACGTCGCCGCCGCCGAGGCGCGCCGCCACCTGGATTTCCTTGATCAGGCGGGTCCAGACCTTGCCGCGCTTCGCGTCGGCCGCAGCCTTCTTATGCTTGATGTTGGCCCATTTCGAATGACCAGCCATACCTTTCTCCGTGCCCGGGCGCGCAGCGCGGGCGATTGTTTCAGTGTGTCGTTGAATCGGCGGCCGTGTCGGCGGGCATGAAGCCGCGGGGCCGCGCGTGTCGAGTGGAGCGTGATTTTATCACGCGGCGACCGCCGGTTCGGGGCCGCCGCGCATGGCCGGACGGCCAGGGCGACCGTCGCGGCGCGCCGGGGCCGCGCGGCACGGCGGCGCCGGCCGCCCGGTGCGGTCAGTTCTTGGTGCCGAACAGGCGGTCGCCCGCGTCGCCCAGGCCGGGCACGATGTACGCATGCTCGTTCAGGTGCGAGTCGAGCGACGCGACGAACAGCTTCACGTCCGGGTGCGCGTCCTGGAACACCTGCACGCCCTCGGGCGCGGCGACCAGCGCGACGAACATGATGTTCGCGGCGGGCACGTTGCGGCGCTTGAGCACGTCGACCGCATGCACGGCCGAATAGCCGGTCGCGACCATCGGGTCGCACAGGATGAAGATGCGGTCTTCCAGGTCCGGCAGGCGCACCAGGTATTCGACCGGGCGGTGGTCGTCGGCGCGGTACACGCCGATGTGGCCGACGCGCGCGGACGGCACGAGGTCGAGCAGGCCGTCCGACATCCCGATGCCCGCGCGCAGCACGGGCACGATCGCGAGCTTCTTGCCGGCGATCACCGGCGCGTCGACCGCCACCAGCGGGGTTTCGACCCGCTTGGTCGTGATCGGCAGGTTGCGGGTGATCTCGTAGCCCATCAGCAGCGTGATCTCGCGCAGCAGTTCGCGGAACGTGCGCGTGGACGTGTCCTTGTCGCGCATGTGCGTGAGCTTGTGCTGGATCAGCGGGTGATCGGTGATGAAGAGGTTCGGGAAACGGCTGTCCTGTTTCATGACGGGGTGCCTTGGCGGCAAAAGGGGATCGGGGGCGGCGGCGGGCACGGGCCGGCCGTCGCTCATGGCCGCAATTTTACCAAGGCGCGCCGTGTGATCCGGATATTATCGACGTCTCACGACAATCCGCGTGCCGCGCACGCCCGTTCGCCCGCCCGCCGGCGGCAGCGCGGGGCCGCGCGGTACGCGCGCCACCAGGGAAACGACGATGGATCTCGGCATCGAAGGAAAGACCGCGCTCGTGTGCGCGGCGAGCAAGGGCCTCGGGCGCGGCTGCGCGGAAGCGCTGGCCGCCGAGGGCGTGAACCTCGTGATCGTCGCGCGCACGCGCGACACGCTGGAGGAAACCGCGGAAGAGATTCGCGCCGGCGCGAACGTGTCGGTCACGGCGGTCGCGTGCGACATCACGACGCCGGACGGCCGCGCGGCCGCGCTCGCCGCGTGCCCGCAGCCGGACATTCTCGTGACGAATGCCGGCGGCCCGCCGCCCGGCGACTTCCGCGACTTTTCCCACGACGACTGGATTCGCGCGCTCGAGGCGAACATGCTGACGCCGATCGAGCTGATCCGCGCGACCATCGACGGGATGATCGGCCGCGGCTTCGGCCGGATCGTCAACATCACGAGTTCGGCCGTGAAGGCGCCGATCGACGTACTGGCGCTGTCGAACGGCGCGCGTTCGGGGCTGACCGGCTTCGTCGCGGGGCTGTCGCGCAAGGTCGCGGGGCAGGGCGTGACGATCAACAACCTGCTGCCGGGGCTGTTCGACACCGACCGGATCGCGACGACGCTCGCCGCGTCGGCGAAGGCGCAGGGCGTGACGGTCGACGAGATGCGCGCGCGGCGCACCCGGGACATCCCGGCCGGGCGACTCGGCACGCGCGCCGAATTCGGCGCGGCCTGCGCGTTCCTGTGCAGCGTGCACGCCGGCTACATCACCGGGCAGAACTGGCTGCTCGACGGCGGCGCGTATCCGGGGACGTTCTGACCCGCGCTTTTCGATTCACGATGACAACAACCGAACGACGAAGGAACTGGAGATGAGCAAACCCCGCATCGCACTGATTGCGCACGACGCGAAGAAGGACGAGATCGTCGCGCTCGCGGGCCAGTATCGCGAGACGCTCGCGCAATGCCGGCTGGTCGCGACCGGCACGACGGGCGGGCGCATCGCCGCCGCGCACGGGCTCGAGGTCGAGCGCAAGCTGTCGGGGCCGCTCGGCGGCGACCTGCAGATCGGCGCGGAACTGGCCGACGGGCGTGTCGACATCGTCGTGTTCCTGCGCGACCCGATGACCGCGCAGCCGCACGACCCCGACATCACCGCGCTGGTGCGCGCGTGCGACGTGCACGACGTGCCGGTCGCGACCAACGTCGCGACCGCGCGGATGCTGCTCGACGATCTGGCGCGGAACATGCAGGACGTTTGCTAGGCAGCTGTTGAAGAGCGCCGCGCTTTAGCGGTCGGGGGCTTGGTTCAAGAAGTTGTCGTATGCGATCGGCCGCGGAGTGTCGGACGGATCGTGCCGAATGCTTCGCTGTCGAGCGCGCTTGCGCGTTCGGCGAAGCCGTCGGCTGGCTGACTGCGGCGTCGATCAACGCACGTGCCTCCGCGCGCGAGGGCCTCGATTACGGTGAATGGCTCGTTCCGCTGAACGATAGAAGGGATTCGATTCCTTGTAGGAGTTCGGGCAAGAAGGACTGATCCAGCCCGCAATGCCCCGTGACGGATGCTCCATCGGGAAGGGTTGGCTGAAAGCGCCAGTCTCCCACGATTGCCCCTCGGTCGAGCATTCGTAATGTCAGTTCAAACTCCGGCTCGACGCTGGTTAAATCCGCACGTTGCCCGGATTGAAGCTGCGTTTGCATGGATTGAATCTGTTGCCGAAATTGTCGCAACTCGTCGGGCATCACACTCCATTGGCCGTCCGCCTGAATGCCCGGTACCGTCAATTGGATTCGTACATCGATCCATTCAAGATACGGGCCTCCCGGTTCCTCGCGTCGCGCGGCAACGGGCTCCATTTGAAGTCGAAAGTCATCTGTGTCAATGATCAGCATGTGTCAATAGTACATAAAGTGGAGGATTGTCCAGTCGTTCTCTCGAACGACAACTTCCAGTGTTTTACGCTCTCGAATGAAGATTGTTCCCCTCTTCACAAAGCGGGACATCTCGATTTCATATCGAAATACACCCGCCACCTTCTGGGGGTCGGGCATTCGCCTTCCATACTTGATCGCCAAATGGAGGATGTGAACAGGTACAAATCGACCTGGGTTTGCCATGTGCTTGGCCGTTGTCTCGGTAAACTGCAATCGCCTCACCGGTATGCCTTGCAGTCTACTGCGCAGAAGCGGAAGTATTCCGCTCGTCATCTTTGATGTGGCAGAGACCGCGGCGCGCCCGGTCGCCAATCGGGAAACGGTGTTGAAGCCGGTGCGTACGAGCTTTAATGCCGCAGAACCTATGAGAACCAAATCATATGGGCCAACGAGGGGTGTTTCTAAAGGAGCTTCCTCGATCCCGACTTATTGACCAGATACGTCAAAAACATGCCAAACGCTTTTCGCGCCTTCGTGGATGAAGCCCACACACGCGCCAGACTGATCGTCGATAATGGGCCGTGCGCCACGTGGGAGCGATGGGACAGCCACAGCAAAAGCTGTATCGGTAATACCTGGCGGGGTGACTGAGAGAGACTTTCCTGCGTCCGTGCCGGAATAAGCGAGCGTATTCATAGGGTGGTGAAGCAACATCGATCGTGAATGAAAGTGCGGACAGTGATGCAAATTGCCTCTTCAGCGCCAAACGCCATCTTCGAGACGTTACGATCAGTTCGCCAGCCTACCTGCCAGCTTAAGCGAGAGGCTATGTCCGGCGTTCAGGGGGGCTGTTAACCGCACGGATGGTTTTGTCCCAAGACATGGGTGACCATGCCTGCCGCGCTTGCCTTCAGTGCGTCCCTTGGCAGTTTGCGGAGCGCGGCGAGCACTTCCGAATCGATTTCCCCCGCTTTGACGCGTCCGTTGTCGCACCATGCCTCACCCTCGGTCGTATCGGCGACCCCGGCCAGATACCCGGCCATCGCGTGGCGTTCGGCGTCGGCGTATGGACTGTTGTCCGATCGACTCATGCCGTTGAGCAGCCGGTGCCGTCGACACGAGGAACCGCGGCCGCGGTTGCGCTGCCAATACTCGCTGACAACGACGCGACAACAAGCAAGTTCCGGACAAGAAAGCGTTTCATGGCGTGGGTTGGGTGAATTGGGCAGAGGGCAAAATAGCACGCTCGTCATCTCATAAATGTGCGTGGCACGAACTCGAATTGCCGGCCGACCCGTGTCAATGTCGCCGGTTCCGGGAGCGCAGTACGACAACGCGGCACGGGAGACGCGTCTCGCATGGGCGCAAGGCCAAATTCGCAGTGCGGCCGGCCGCAGGCCGCAGTCAATCCGAACCCAGCGGAAATTCGTATGACTCAAAGGTCTTGATATGAACGTGACCAAGTATGAACACAGCGCATGCCATCCATCTCCCGCGAAAACCCTACCGAGGTGAAGGGATTGCGACGACGCGCTGCGTGACTGCGCACGACGCGCGAGAATCCTCCGCTACGACCCGTGTTCACACGCATCGCCGCAGCAGCAATGTCGATGCATTCGCCGAACCGGATATCCAGATTCCAGACAGAAGAGGAGCAAAACGATGCCGAAAGCAATCCGATACGACCAGCCGGGCGGCCCGGACGTGATG